>JANPBE010000724.1:0-2999 GCA_031430295.1 Phyllobacterium sp. | reverse complement strand
GAAGTGGGAAGGACGTCGCCAGAGCGACAATGTTGAAGACCAACGTGACGGTTCTTCCGGCGGAATGCCGGGCGGCCTTGGACGTGGCGGGTTCCGCCTTCCATCTGGTGGCGGGATGCGCGTGGCGCGAGGCGGCGGGCTTTCGACCATTGTGTTGATGGTGATATTGTTTTTCGTTCTCAAGGCCTGCGGCATAGATCCGACGGCAATATTGTCGGGTTCAGACGGTGGACTTGGTGGCGCACTGACGCAGCAGGACGCACCGGCAAATAGGCGCACCCCAGCGGCCAATGACAAGATGACCGCTTTTGTGAAGACGGTTCTTGCTGAGACGGAAGACACTTGGTCCGGCATTTTTGAGGCGAACGGCGAGAAATATCCGGCACCGACCATGGTGCTGTTTGACGGCCAAATTCGCTCGGCTTGCGGCACAGCATCATCTGCGTCCGGTCCGTTTTATTGCCCGGGTGACCAGAAGCTTTATATTGATCTGTCTTTTTATGACCAGCTTGCAAATCAGTTTGGTGCGTCCGGTGATTTTGCTCAGGCCTATGTCTTGGCGCATGAAGTTGGACATCACATTCAGAACCTTACTGGTGTGCTGCCGAAGTTCAACCAGATGCGCCAAAGCATGAGCGAAGTTGAATCCAATAAAATGTCTGTGAAAGTCGAATTGCAGGCAGATTGTTTCGCTGGCGTTTGGGCCTACTATACTGCGCAAAAGGGCATTTTGGAAAAGGGCGACCTTGAAGAAGCGCTTAATGCCGCCCAACAAATTGGCGACGACACCTTGCAGAAGCAAAGCCAAGGCTATGTAGTTCCCGATGCGTTTAACCACGGCACATCGGCGCAGCGTGTAGAATGGTTTAGTCGCGGCGCAAAGCGAGGTAAATTAGAGGATTGCGATACGTTCAATGCAAATCTATAATTACTAATATTTAATATAAGAATTTTGCTGGATGCTATAATGGCGTGAATCGATGGTTTTTAACCTGAGATTCACGTTGTTTTACTTTATACGTCCGTTTCGCTGGTTGATATTCCCCACGTAAGCTTAATTTTCACTATTGCGGCTGCATTTTGGATGAAATGTGCAGGGGTTGGGTATGCGTATAGTGAAGCGTTTCATTAAGGATGAGAATGGCCAATTTGCCATTATGACATCAATTTTGTTGGTGCCAATTGCTTTGGCAGTCGGCCTAGCTGTTGATTACACCAATGTTTCGCGCACGAGAGTTCAATTGCAAAACTCTGCGGATGCAGCTGTTCTTGCCGTGGCGCAAAAGGGTGATAGCATTAATGATGGCCAAGCGCAGACATTGGGCGACTCGTTTGTCGACGGAAATTTTGATCCCACTTACACCAATTTGACGGTTACGCGCGCTGGGACGGATGTGAAAGTCGAGGCCAAGACACAAGTTAGACTGTATTTTGGCGGGTTGATCGGTAAGCCATCGGTGGGCATTAATGTCGCTTCAGCATCCGCAATTGCTTATGCAAGCTATGAAATTGCACTAGCGCTGGATACTACGGGCTCTATGGCCGGAGGTAAAATCGCGTCTATGAAAGATGCCGTAAATGGCATGATTGATACGATGTCGGCACAAAATCCGCGCCCCGGTGCTTTGAAATTTTCGATTGTTCCGTTTTCGAGCATGGTCAATGTGGGCACTCAATTTGGTCCGGCATATAATGGCGCTGGTGGTGTTACGAGACAACCGGCTGCATGGCTCGATGTGTTGGCAAAAAGTCCGATAGACCAATCAGATTTAGACCCTGGCGTAAGCCGTTTTGCGATGTATAGGCATCTTGGCGTACAATGGCCAGGATGCGTTGAGACGCGTCCGGTCTTTGGCGGCGTGGATTATGGTACGAGTGATACTCTTCCCGATGCCTCAAATCCCGAGACTTTGTTCGTTCCGGCCTTTGCAAGTGACGAGCCGGACTGGCCGGGTTTCCCCAATAATTATATGTCCGATATGTTTGCGCCCATCGGCAGTTTGTTAGTGTCCGCACGCATGGCACGATATGGGGCTAGTTATCCCGGTTCGTTTAAGAGCAAGACGTTCAGTCAGCAGATCGCCGATTCATCGACGTGGCCAAACCGCTGGACCGATTTCTCCTATCAAACTTATTACACTAATTATCCCGTAAATAAGGGGCCGGACTTTGGGTGTGATGTGCAGCCCATTTCGCCCCTTACCTCGGATTTCGCCTCTTTAAAAGTCAAAGTTGACTCACTCGTGGCAATGGGCTCCACCAATACGTTTGAAGGTGCAGCATGGGGCTGGCGGACATTGACGGCAGACGCGCCGTTCACAGAGGGTGCGCCTGCCAGCAACACAATCGTGAAAAAGACACTGGTGTTGCTGACAGACGGTACGAATAATTTGGGCCAACTACCCAACTCACTCGGCTCTAGCTATTCCAGCTTTGGTTATTTGGTTGATGGTCGCCTCGGCATGACAGGCGGCAGCGCCAGCCAGATTGTTGATGCTATGAACGCTCGCACCCTTGCTGTTTGTGATAACGCAAAGGCGCAAGGCATTGAAATATATACTATTCGGCTTGAGGAGCCAAACGTAACGACAGGCAATATGCTGCGTGATTGTGCCAGCGACGTAGATCACTATTTCGACGTGCCAAACCGGGCATTGCTGGACGATGCATTTGCCAAGATTAAAGACAAGATCGCACGGATCAGAATTTCGTCCTAACGGAGCGGTTCTACCGCTCGGCCACCAACGGCTCGCCCTTTTGCTCGCGGATCATGTTCATGAAGCGCTGGAACAGATAGTGCGAATCTTGTGGGCCGGGTGAGGCTTCGGGGTGATGCTGGACTGAGAATACGGGCTTGCCGGTGAGGCGCAGGCCGCAGTTTGTGCCGTCGAACAGCGAGACGTGAGTTTCTTCACCGCCTACTGGAAGCGACTTGGCATCCACTGCAAAGCCATGGTTCATCGAAACGATTTCCACCTTGTTGGTGGTGTAGTCTTTGA
>JANPBE010000723.1:0-3720 GCA_031430295.1 Phyllobacterium sp. | reverse complement strand
ATTATCGTGGCGCTGATGGTTTCACTTGGGCTGGTTAGCGGCGGGCGGCTCTCGACCTTGCCGTTTTTTCTGTACCGCCGCGCCCTGCGTATTCTTCGCCCTGCGGAATCTGCGCTTCGTCGGCTGATTATGATTGTTGCGCACGAGATGGCGTTGCGCGGGTTCAAACTGCGCCCTGCGCGACGCGACGGGTTGGCGGAATTTCTTGTGTTTTCGCGGCCCAATCCGCGCGGCGAGCCAGCGCTTCCGTCGTTTAATTTGATTGATCCGCTCAAAATATTCGGCCGTGAAGCGCCTGATATGGACGGGTTTTATGCGGGCGAGGAGTCAGACACGCCGGACAAAACGCCTGTGCCTGCCGCCTCGCTGGCCTTGCGTATTTTAGCGTTGAAACATGCACTGGAGAATTTGCCGCGCCACGCCAAGCGCCTCGCGCGTTGGTACGAGCAGCGTGATTTGGCCTACGCGCAAAATTTAGCCCACCGCTATTCCCCCATGCGCCCCGGCCCCGCGCCAGCCTCAGAAAGGCGCAAGACCCATGAAATCGACGAGGTTCTGCTCGAATGCCATTTGCTGGCACTTTATGCCGGTGAGCGGCAGGACAGTTCGTGACGGATTATCAAAATTTGCGTTTTGTGGCGCTGGTTCCTGCGGGATCTGGCGGGCTTTCGCGCGTCCGGATTTTGGTGCGAAGTCCTCTCTCCAGTCCTTCGGACCTTCTCTCCCCGCAAGCGGGGCGAGGTCAAAGCCGCGCATTTCTGGTGGGTTTCCACGACTATCAGCTAACGCCGCTGAGGCACATATATTTCAGCGCGCTATTATCATCCAAGCCACACTTTGAGCCTTCGCGGCCTTGGCCGGATTGTTTAACGCCATCGAAACGCGGCATTTCATGGGTCCTGCCGCCCGCGACATGTTGTTTCAAGGTTTTTGACTGCCTCATCCGCATCCCTTGCCAACCCGTCATATTAGTGATGCTCTATGCGCGTTACCGAGGCTTGGGAGGGTCGCGTTATGAATGACATTAAGTATTGGTTTTCCATGCGCATGTTGCCGCTGTCTGGCAGCGTTGTTCTCGCCATCGCGGCGGTGCTTTGGCTAATCGCAAACCCCAGCGGGGCGGCGTTTATCCTCTTTTTGGTCGCAGTTTTCTTGAGCATCCTCGGCCTGCGCGATATCATGCAAACCAAGCGGGCTATCTTGCGCAACTATCCTATTTCCGGCCATGCCCGCTATTTGATGGAAGATCTGCGGCCGAAAATTCGGCAGTATTTTTTCGAGGGCGAAAAGGACGGTCGCCCCTTCCCGCGTGATAAGCGCAGCTTGGTCTATCAGCGCGCCAAGGGCCAGCTTGATAAGCGCCCCTTCGGCACCGAGTTTGATGTTTATGAGCCAAGCTATGAGTGGATGTCGCACTCGATGGCCCCCACCCACATCACTGACAATAATTTCCGCGTCACCATCGGCGGGCCGGATTGCACGCAAGCCTATAGTGCCTCGGTGCTGAATATTTCGGCCATGAGCTTTGGCTCGCTTTCGGCCAATGCCATTTTGGCGCTCAACAAGGGCGCGAAAATGGGCGGCTTTGCCCATGATACCGGCGAGGGCGGAGTGTCGCCCTATCACCGTATGAATGGCGGCGATATTATCTGGGAAATCGGCTCCGGCTATTTTGGCTGCCGTAATGATAATGGCACGTTTTCGCCCGAGCGGTTCAAAGAACGCGCGGCTGAGCCCCAAGTAAAAATGATCGAAATCAAACTCAGCCAAGGGGCCAAGCCCGGCCATGGCGGCGTTTTGCCAGCGGCGAAAATTACGGCGGAAATTGCCGAAATGCGCGGCATCCCCATGGGCAAGGATTGCGTGTCGCCCGCCGCGCACCCTGCCTTTTCCACACCCTTAGAATTGATGGCGTTCATCAAGCAACTGCGCGAATTGTCTAATGGCAAGCCCATCGGCTTTAAGCTCTGCATCGGCCAGCGGCACGAGTTTTTGGCCGTGGTGAAGGCCATGATTGAAACGGGCGTGACGCCGGATTTCATCGTGGTGGATGGCAAAGAGGGCGGCACGGGCGCGGCGCCTTCCGAGTTTATCGACCATATGGGAATGCCGCTGCAAGAGGCGCTGACCTTTGTGCATTTCGCGCTGGTGGGGGCTAACCTGCGCGGCAAAATCAAGCTCGGCGCATCCGGCATGATGATTTCCGCCTTCGATATAGCCCGCACCATGGCGCTGGGCGCAGACTGGGTGAACATGGCCCGCGCCTTCATGTTTGCCGTCGGCTGCATCCAAAGCCAAACCTGCCACACAGACCATTGCCCCACAGGCGTTGCCACGCAAGACAAGGACCGCCAGCGGGCATTAGTCGTGCCCGATAAAGCCCAGCGTGTGGCGCAGTTCCACCAAAAAACACTGGAAGCACTAGCCGAAGTTGTCGGCGGCGCTGGCCTCACCCACCCCTCAGAGTTCCGCCGCTACCACTTCCATAAACGCGTCGGCGAAGGCAAAGTGAAAAGCTTCATGGACCTCTACCCGCCGCTGAAAACAGGCGAGTTGCTGGAGGGGACAGAGGATGCGCGGTTTGTTGGCCCGTGGGAGCGCGCGCAGGCTGGAAGCTTTGCGGCAGTGTGAGGGGGAAGCCTTCTAGATTGCAAACTAAATTTCGTAACATCTGCGGGCCTGTTGCGTAATCGACGATTTGCGGGCGCGATGGAGTGGTATTAGTTAAAATCGCCCGCTGATCGCCACAGATCAAAAGATAAGTAAGGGTTGTGTCGCTGATATTGGCAGGCGTGGTGATGATTTAGCGAATAAGGCCCGAAACTTGAGTCTTCACCCGCATTAGCCTTGTAGCCATAAGACCAGTCTTGTTTGCACTCTTTGCGCTTAGCAGCCTCGGGATCACACGAGTCAAGGCCATATCCAATAAGGCGGTATTGAATAATAGATCAGCTGATTTGAAAATCCGCTTTATCAACAGGACCGAGCGATTCATTCGCCTTCGCCGAACTTATCAGCAATCATTGCGCCGAGCGCTGTTAGCGCTTCGCCCGCTTCGGGCCCGCTAGCGCTTACGGTTATGCAGCATCCGGGGCTGGCGGCGAGCATCATTAGTCCCATGATCGAATCGCCACCGACATCCATGCCATCTTTAGAGACGCGCAATTGCGCATCAAAACTTGAGACCAGTGTAACAAATTTGGCAGACGCGCGGGCATGGAGGCCGCGTTTGTTGACGATTTCAAACTCGCGGACCAGAATTTCGCCTTCGCTCATGTTCTCCAGAGTTTCGCCTTCGCTCATGAATAAATCCTACTTGCCGGAGAGTAATTGGCTGGCGACATTGATATATTTACGGCCTGCATCCTGACCCTCTTTCAAAGCATTTTGCATATCATCGGCCAATCTTACTTTTGAAAGCTTAATGAGCATCGGCAGGTTCATGCCTGCTATCACCTCAATGCGGCCCGGGCTCATGGCAGAAATGGCCAAATTTGAAGGCGTGCCACCGAACATATCAGTCAATACAATAACACCGGTGCCGCTGTCAGCGCGGGCGACTGCGGCTAATATATCATCGCGGCGGCTTTCCATATCATCATCGGCCCCGATGCAAACGGTTTCGAAATGATCCTGGCGACCTACAACATGTTCGACGGCATTGCGAAACTCATCCGCCAGCCGTCCGTGCGTCACCAGCACGAGTCCGATCATATGGTA
>JANPBE010000722.1:0-3268 GCA_031430295.1 Phyllobacterium sp. | reverse complement strand
GGCGAGGGGCCGTTAACTAACTGGTGCAGGAAGGCCAGAGCCATCGCTGACTATACTTGACCATTGAGCCGACTGGATACTCGGCCCGGTGGCCGAGTATGACGATGTACTTGGGAAACACGTTTGCACAGACTGCGGTAGAAACACATTCCTCACCCCCGCTTCGTCGCCCCGTTCACCGCCGCCTCAATTGCCTTCTTCATAACGGTCGGCAGTGCCTCGTTTGGCAGGTCGGCGGGGGTGGACCACCAATAGCGGTTGCCGAGCGGGGGCCGTATCGCCTCCGCACTGTCTTCGTGCGCATTCTGTGTGGTTTGTGTATCATCTTCGGGCGCGCGGCGTATCGTTTCTGGGCGCTTGCCTACCGCATTTCGATAGACTTTCAGCGACAGCTCAAAGTGCGTGAAAACATGGCGGATTGACCCGCACTCCTGCCAGTCGCCAACCATCGGCGCTTCGCTCAAATCCGTCGCGCCATTCTGCCGCGAATCCCATTTTGTGGTCGGCACGCCGGTCATTCCGGCCAGCAAACCCTTGTCTTCGCGCTTCACCAAAAGCACGGCGCCGTCATTATCCACGGCGATATAGGCAGCACCAAAGCGCAATGGTTTCAATGGCTTGGCAAGTTTCACGGGAAAACGCTGCGGCTCACCGCTGGCGTATCCCGCACAGTTTACTTGCAGCGGGCAGAGGCCACACTTCGGGTTTCGCGGCGTGCAAATGGCGGAGCCAAGGTCCATGCAACTTTGCGCAAAATCACCGGGGCGGGTTCGGCTCAAAGCCTCGCTTACCAATTGATATAGCTGCGCTTTTGCCTTTATCGCAGGCATTTCAATAGCAAATAACCGCGTAAAAACCCGCTCCACATTGCCGTCCACAACAGGTTCCGGCTTGCCAAATGCAATCGCCATTATAGCTGATGCCGTATAGCGCCCGATGCCCGACAGCGCCTCAAGTGCTTGAATTGATTGCGGAAATTTACCCTCGTGCTGCGCCACCACTTGCACCGCACACTTTTTCAAATTCCGCGCACGGCTATAATAGCCAAGCCCCGCCCATGCTTTGAGAATATCCTCCTCGTCCGCCGCCGCCAGCGCTTGGATCGTCGGCCAAGTCTTTGTAAAGAAAGCGAAATATGACTTTACAGTCTCTACAACAGTCTGCTGCAACATGATTTCAGACAGCCAAACAAGGTAGGGATCGGGCTTTTCGCCCTTGGCAATTAGCAATGGACCCGTCCGCCACGGCAGCTCCCGATGGTTCACATCATACCATTCCAGCAGTTTTTGCGCGATTTCCTGAGCCATGCTATCCAAACTAACGTCTGAGGTTTTGATTTCCAGTCATCGTTTGAAATGCTATAGACTTATCCAGTGAATTTGCGGAAACCATTGATTTATATGAAGAAACCGTCAGTATTTAAGCCCATCGGCGGCGCGATAACGGCCCTTTTGGACCCGCTTTTGGCCAAGCGCACCCATGTGGATGCCGCGCTGGCGCTATCATGGCCGCAGCTTTGCGGTGAAAAGCTGGCTGGTCGCACCCAGCCATTGAAGGTTACCTGGCCCATGCGCAAAACGCCGGATGATCCCTTCCAGCCCGGCACTTTGTCGGTCGCCTGCGAAGGCGCGGTGGCGCTGGATTTGCAATATCAAACCACCCAACTCATCCAGCGCATCAATGGTTTTTTCGGCTATGCCGCCATTTCCAAAATCCGCATCGAACAGCGCGCCATTGACCAGTTTCGGCCAAAAAAGCGCTTGGAACGGCCAGTTTTGGTGCAAAATGAGCGCAAAACGCTCGAAAATCAGGTGGTTTCTATCGAAAATGATGGCCTGCGAGACGCACTGTTTCGCCTCGGCGAGAGCATAAAGTTAGAGAAAAATCTAAAAAAATAGCCCATCACGAATTTTTGTATCCAATCTGTTCACACAACACAAAAAAACATGGCATAACCCCGCCACAATTGCCCGCCTATCTCGCCTTTCGTCCGTATCCGGTTCAATCTTCGTTTCAAATCAGGTGATTCTTATGTCAAATCTACTTTCCCGCCGCGCCCTCTTGTCCACCGCTGCCACAGGCGCGGTCGCGCTTTTCCTTGCCGGATGCAACGAAACGAAGACCGAGGCCGCTCCTAAAGCCGCTGATGCAACGCCAGCGGCAACTCCGGCAGCCACCCCTGCCGCAGAGCCTGCAAAAGCCGCTGAGCCTGCCAAGACGCCGCCAGCCGCTGCGGTTGAAATACCAAAGGCTGAAGGTTCAGTGGATGTAGCAAAGCTGCTAGCTCCCGGTCTTCTAAAGGATATTTTCATCGGCAAGGACGATGCCAAAGTCACTATAGTTGAATATGCCTCGATGACATGCCCGCATTGCCGCCACTTCCATGAAACAACTTTGCCAGAACTAACCAAGAAATATATCGACACCGGCAAAGTACGTTTGGTTCTCCGCGAGTTCCCGTTTGATCCACGCGCTTCGGCTGCATTCATGCTCGCGCGTTGTGCTGGCGATGATAAGTATTACGCTATGGTCGGTGCGCTGTTCCAGCAGCAGGATAATTGGGCCCGCGCCGATGATGCCAAGGCCGCATTGCTGCAATTATCGCGTTTGGCGGGTTTCTCACAGGATAGTTTCGACAAGTGCTTGACGAACCAAGAACTTCTGAACCAAGTGAATGCGTCGCGTGAACGCGGCACGAAGGACTTTGGCGTGGAATCCACACCAACATTCTTCATAAATGGGCAGAAATACCCCGGAGCCATGACGATTGAGCAGTTTTCAGGCATTATTGACCCCTTATTGTAATTTAGGCGGTCCTAACTCCACGGTGCAGCACATTTTGTGCCGCACCAAGGAGGCATAATGCGCTTTTCCAAACTGCGCGTTCTCGGGTTCAAATCTTTCGTTGAACCAACCGAATTTGTCATTGAAGCGGGCCTCACAGGCGTTGTGGGACCAAATGGCTGCGGCAAGTCCAATCTCGTTGAAGCTTTGCGCTGGGTCATGGGTGAAAACTCATACAAAAACATGCGCGCTTCCGGCATGGATGATGTAATTTTCTCCGGTTCCGGCACGCGCCCGTCACGAAATACCGCCGAAGTCACGCTTTTTCTCGACAATTCCGACCGCACAGCGCCCGCAGCCTTCAATGATAGTGAAGAGCTGGTCGTCACCCGCCGCATCGAGCGCGAGGCAGGCTCGGCTTACCGCATCAACGGCAAGGAAGCCCGCGCCAAAGATGTGCAGCTACTGTTTGCCGATCAGTCCA
>JANPBE010000721.1:0-5110 GCA_031430295.1 Phyllobacterium sp. | reverse complement strand
AGTGTTTGCAGCGTCCCTTGAAAAAGGTTGAAGCGCAAATCGCCTGAAGCGCCCTCCCCGCATTCAGGCACTCATTTAACACCCGTAGGCAATGCGCCTGCGGGTGTTGTTTTTTGTGGTGTGTTTGATATTGAGCGCCATGACAATTTTCAAACCACTCCATATTATCGGCGGCGGACTTGCCGGATCTGAGGCTGCATGGCAGGCGGCGAGCGCGGGTCTGCCCGTAATCCTGCATGAAATGCGCGGCGTGCGCGGCACAGATGCGCACAAGACTGACGGATTGGCCGAGCTGGTCTGTTCCAACTCGTTCCGCTCTGATGACGCGACCACTAATGCGGTTGGCGTGCTCCACGCGGAAATGCGGCTGGGCGGCTCGCTGATTATGAAATGTGCGGATGCCAACCAAGTGCCAGCAGGTTCAGCGCTGGCGGTGGACCGTGATGGATTTTCGGATGCGGTGACCAAGGCTATTCACGAGCATCCGTTGATCACCGTGGTGCGCGAGGAGATTATCGGGCTGCCGCCTGTTGAATGGGGCAACACGATTATTGCCACGGGACCGCTGACGGCTCCAGCTTTGGCCGAATCAATCCGGCTGGAAACTGGCGCGGATGCGCTGGCGTTTTTCGATGCGATTGCGCCGATCATTCATTTTGATTCGATTGATTTGTCCAAAGCGTGGTTCCAATCACGCTACGATAAGGTTGGTCCCGGCGGCACCGGCAAGGACTATCTCAACTGCCCGATGGACAAGGACCAATATGCGGCGTTTATCGCGGCGTTGATTGCGGGCGACAAAACTGAGTTTAAAGAATGGGAAGGCACGCCCTATTTTGATGGTTGCCTGCCGATAGAAGTGATGGCCGAGCGCGGGGCGGAAACGCTGCGTCACGGCCCGATGAAGCCGATGGGGCTGACCAACGCGCATAATCCGGAAGTGAAGGCATACGCCGTAGTTCAGCTGCGGCAGGACAATGCGCTGGGCACGCTTTATAATATGGTCGGGTTTCAGACCAAGCTGAAATATGGCGCGCAGGCGGATATTTTACGGATGATTCCCGGGCTTGAGAATGCCGAGTTCGCGCGCCTCGGCGGCCTGCATCGCAACACGTATTTGAACTCGCCCGTGGTGCTGGATAAGACGCTTCGGCTCAAATCACGACCAGACGTGCGCTTTGCCGGGCAAATCACGGGCTGCGAGGGCTATGTGGAATCAGCGGCGATTGGCTTGCTGGCTGGGAGGTTTGCTGTGGCTGAGGCCAATGGCGGCGAACCATCGCTGCCGCCTGTGACAAGCGCGTTTGGTGCGCTACTGTCTCATATCACTGGCGGGCATTTGGTTTCAGATGATGAGCCGGGCAAGCGCTCGTTTCAGCCAATGAATGTGAGCTTCGGCCTGTTCCCACCAATTGAAATGCCGAAGGTTCCGCGTGTAGAGGGCAAACGGCTGCGCGGGGCTGAAAAGACTGCCGTGAAGAAGCAAGCGCTGGCGGAACGAGCGTTACGAGATGCGAGGGTCTGGCTTAACGTTTAAGCGTCGATCTTGCCCAACAAACCAGCGTATTTTGCGCTGATGAGGCTGGCCACCGATGTGCCAAGAGTGCCAGTGTTGGTGGCGAGTAGCAGTGCGCTGGAGAGCAAGCCATCGACCAGCAACGCGACCGCGAATACCAGCATAGCGGCAAACGACGACACGATAAGCGATTCGCCCGCAATATCACGGCCCATGTGGACGGCGGCCCACATCATAATTGCAAACTGTATGGGGCTGAGAAGCGCTATGGCTAACTGCTTGGATTCAAACGAATTTGCGTCATTAACTGAGAGATGAGCAAACAGCGCAAGCAGCGCCATGAGGCCGATGGCAAATGTGGCGCTTGTTAGCAACGATGGTTGAACCAAAAACAGGCAGATGGATGCAGCGGGGAAAATCAACGCCCATTGCTGGACTGCTGTGGAGGCAAAGCTGTGCTGCGCTGCTGGAATTGCTACTGATTTTACCTGTGTCATGGTCTTGGTTCCCTAGTCTTTGAGGGAACTTTGGACGAGTTTGACCAAGGATGCGTTAACTAGCGTTGGCTACTTCGGTTTAGCGTGAAGAAACGGTTAAACCTAGCGGATGAGCGCCATTACCTTATGAGCGCCTTGGCGGCCTTGCCTTCGGTTTTGTCATAAGCCAGCAGCGCTTTGAAGGCACTGAGATTGAGGTCTGGCTTCTTGCCATCGGCGAGCGAATAAATGTGCTCATAATACCAGCCGAGCGAGCCCCATGCGTTGAGATCGCGCAGGAAGCTGATAGGCGAGCGCGGGCTCAGCAGGCCGCCGCCGATGACGAGGTCATCATCGCGGCTGAAGAGCTTGGTTGTTTGGCCGGATAGAATTTTGGATGCGGCATCGGGATCAATCACCATCGGGCGGCCAAGGCCGATCATGTCCACACCGTCATTGGCGATGGCCGATTGCATGGCGGCCACGCTGCGAAAGCCGCCTGTGACCATGACGGGGATGGAGATTTTTGCGCGCAGCTTGGGCACAAAGTACAAGAAGTAGGCTTCGCGCTTGACTGTACTTTCGCGTTTTTGTGCAGCTAGCGGGTCTTTGCGCTCAAAGCCGATCATTTGAGGCTGCTCGTAGTTGCCGCCGGAAACTTCGATAAGATCAACGCCCGCCTCTTGCAGCCAGCCTGCCACCGTGGCGCTATCATCATCGGAAAAGCCGCCCTTTTGGAAATCGGCGGAATTGAGTTTAACCGCGACGGCGAATGTTTTACGCACTGAGCCACGGATGCGCTTGATGATTTCGAGCAAGAAGCGCGCGCGATTTTCTAAGCTGCCGCCGAATTCATCTTGGCGAACATTGGAAAGCGGAGACAAAAATTGAGAGACAAGATAGCCGTGCGCAGCATGAACCTGCACGCCATCAAAGCCTGTGGACTCGGCAATTTTTGCGGCGTGAACGAACCCACTGATGGCGGTTTCGATCTCGGCGAGTGTGAGCGGTGTTGGCGTGGCAAAGCGACCATTGCCCATTTTGAGGCCAACGTTTGATGGTGCCTTTGGGTGTTTGTTGATCATTTTCTGGGTTTGGCGGCCAGCGTGATTAAGCTGCATCCAAATGTGCGCGCCGTGCTTTTTTGCCGCTTGCGCCATATCGGCCAACGCCGCCAGCGCTGCGTTTGACTGCATACCTTCAATGGCCAAATTGCCACCACGCTCCAAATGCCAGCGGTCAACCAATACGTTACCGGTGATAAGCAGCGCCGCACCGCCCTCGCCCCAGCGGCGGTACAATTCGACAAAACGGGCATTGGCATGGTTATCGCCAGCAGACAACCCTTCCGTCATCGCGGCTTTGGCGATGCGATTGGCTAACACTGCGCCGCATGGCAACTGTAACTCGTCCGATAAGTGCGCACTTTTCACTAGCTACAACTCCGCTCAAAACAACTCCGGTTGAAACGTTAGTTGAAATGCGTGGTTAACAAAAGCTAAACGCGTAAAATTTTAGCGATAAGGTTAATAGCTAAGCAATCAACTTGGCAGGCCCGGCTTGCCTGCCTCGCTTGCGTTTAGCCGCACGTAGTCCGCTTTCAAGTCGGCAGACATTTTGCGTGAGCCATCATGGCTCCAACCGGGCGGCTTAATCATATAATTGATACGTTGGAGAAACGTCAGATTTGGCTGCACGACATCATGAAATATGCCGACATATTCGTGAAACGCGACCTTCAGCGGATTGAATGTACCAAGGTTTCTGACGATGCCATAGCGCGGGCGGTCTTCCTCTAGCTCCGGCACGAAGGAGCCGAACATGCGATCCCAGATGATGAGTGTTCCGGCATAATTAGCATCCAGATAGCGTGGGTTGGTGGCGTGGTGCACGCGGTGGTGCGAGGGCGTATTCATTATCAGTTCGACGGGCGCCCATGTTTTATCAATGACCTCGGTATGAATGAAAAACTGCCAGAGCAAATTGAAGCCATAAACGAAGGCAATGAGTGCCGGATGGAAACCGAGCAGAACCATCGGCACTTGCAGCACGAACATGCCGGTGAACAGCCCTGTCCATGATTGACGCAGCGCGGTGGATAAATTGTAGTGCTGGCTGGAGTGGTGATTGACGTGCTCCGCCCAGACCCAGCGGGATGTATGGGCGATGCGGTGATACCAATAATAGCGGAAATCATCGATGATAAAGGCGACCAATCCGGCGGCGAAGCTAAGGCCCCAATCGAAGAAGCGAAACTGCCAAACCCACATGAGAGCCAAGTAAGACACGACGCCAAGCAGCAAGCCGGAGACGACATTGCCCGCCCCCATCATCAAGCTGGTCATCGTATCGCGTGTTTCGTAGGAGCCACGCGCGCCGCGAAAGCGGATGAGGAATAATTCCAGCAAGATGGCGGCGATGAATATAGGGATGGCCATTTGGGTGACATTAGGAAAATGGACGTCAGGCATAATGTGCTCCCATATTTTCTAGCAGGGTTTGTACGGATTGCCGCTCGGCTTGGGTGACGAACTCATAGGTGCCACCGGAAAAACCAAAATCTGCGATTTTGAGTGTTAGACGTTCAGCGTTAGCGTTGACGCTGATAATATCTTGCGCCGTGAGAATGCGGGTCAGGTAGCGATCACCGACGGGGTGAACGAGGCCAACGGTCTTGTCCGGTAGCGCCAGAAAAGCTGAGGCGTTGCCCTTTGTCAGATGGACGATGGAGGGCGCATCGTCGGGATAATCTTCGGCAAATCGCACAATCGCAGCGTTAGAATCAGTCAGCACAGCTTTACGACTGCCGCCTGCGGCGTGCACGAGATAGACGATCAGCGAGACACCGCCTACGACTAGAAGTCCTAATTGCCAAAGCTGCATGTGTCCCTCCCAAGACAGATGTAAACTGGCACAATTTTGACGTATCCGTCAAACAAATCCGGATTTACTTAAGCGCGGCCCGCGTGATGCCGTAGAGCCTGCGCAACTGGGAGAGCTCGACTGAGGCGAAGGCTGGCTGCTGCGCGGGTTGCTTCGCCTTTTCCAAAATGCGGCGGGCATTGGCGACGGGTAAAAAGGCGGCTTTTATAGAGCCGGGTAAAGTCTTCGATGCGGC
>JANPBE010000720.1:0-2337 GCA_031430295.1 Phyllobacterium sp. | reverse complement strand
CGAATAATCCGCGCCGCCGTCGGTCAAATCCTGAATGGCGGAGACGACCTTGTCACGGCCCACAACATCCGGATTGATGAAATGCGTCATGCCGAATTTCTTTGCCATTTCGACCTTGGCCGGATTGAGATCCACGCCGATGATTTTATCCGCGCCGACCATGCGCGCAGCTTGCAGCACATTGAGGCCGATGCCGCCGAGGCCGAACACCACGACGTTGGACATGGGCCGCACTTTGGCGGTGTAAATCACTGCGCCGATGCCCGTGGTGACGCCGCAGCCGATGTAGCAAATCTTTTCAAACGGCGCGTCTTCGCGCACTTTCGCCAGCGCGATTTCCGGTAGAACTGTGAAATTGGAAAATGTCGAGCAGCCCATATAGTGAAACACCTCGGCGTTTTCGCACGAAAAGCGCGAGGTTTTATCCGGCATCAAGCCCACGCCCTGCGTGGCGCGGATGGAGGTGCACAGGTTCGAGCGCTGCGACAGGCAAGTTTTGCACGAGCGGCACTCTGGCGTATAAAGCGGAATGACATGATCGCCGGGCTTAACCGACGTGACGCCCGCGCCAACCTCACGCACGATCCCTGCGCCCTCATGGCCCAAAATAGCGGGAAACTTGCCTTCGGAATCCAGCCCTGACAGCGTGTAAGCGTCCGTATGGCAAACGCCCGTCGCCATAATTTCCACCAGCACTTCGCCAGCCTTCGGCCCGCCAATGGTGATGGTTTCAATGGTGAGTGGCTTATTGGCTTCCCAAGCGACGGCGGCACGTGATTGCACGGATGATTCCTCAAGTTTGATTTTGAATAAGTGTTAGCGAAGGCGGGGGCGCTTGGCTAGGGATTTGCGATAGCGAAACATTTTTGCCGCCTGAATTTCTGTTTCAAATCAGCACACTTACCCCATGAAAAGTGTAGGCGATGTGCTAGGCTAATTTCAAGAATAAGATTCGCAGCGGGATCGGGCAGGGGACGAATATGCTAAAAAAGACAACAGTCGGTGCACGGCTTCGTTATGAGTTTGATAAGACGATGGCCAAGGGGGCAATTGCGCTTATCGGTTGGTTGGCGCTGATTTCGCTGGGGATTATTGCGGCGGCGGGCGCGTTTTTATCGGCCACTAAAATTACGCCTGAGGGCGGGCAGCCGCTTGGCTTCATTGAGGCGACGTGGGAGTCTCTCATGCGCACGTTGGATTCCGGCACGATGGGCGGTGACGCCGGTTGGGGCTTCCGCATCGTGATGCTGCTGGTGACATTAGCTGGTATTTTTGTCGTGTCGGCCCTCATCGGGGTTCTCAGTGCTGGTATTGAAAGCAAGCTGGACGAGCTGCGCAAGGGGCGCTCGCTGGTGCTGGAAAAGGACCATACGATTATCTTCAATTGGTCGCCATCGATTTTTGATGTTATTTCAGAACTGACTATCGCCAACGCCAGCCGGAAAAAGCCGCGCATTGTTATTATGGCTAACAAAGACAAGGTGGAGATGGAGGATGAGATTGCCGCTAAACTGCCTTCGACCGGCAACACGCGTATCATTTGTCGTAGCGGTGACACAAATGATTTGCAGGATATCCGCATCACCAATCCACAGACGTCGCGCTCGGTAATTATTCTCTCGCCCACGGATGAGAATCCGGATTCGCAAGTGATCAAGACCATCGTGGCACTGGTGAATGACCCCCAGCGACGCGCTGAACCATACCAGATTGCCGCTGAAATTCGCGATGCGCGCAACCGCGAAGTGGCTCAAATTGTGGGTGGTAAAGAAACGCAGCTCATTCTAGCCGACGACTTGATTTCGCGTATCGTTGTGCACTCCAGCCGCCAGTCCGGGCTGAGCTCGGTCTATACTGAATTGTTGGATTTCGACGGTTCAGAAATCTATACCATGGAAGTCCCCGGTCTCCTTGGCATGACGTTCGCCAATGCCATTTTGGCGTTTGAAGCCTGCACGTTGATTGGCGTTTGTGATGGGGCAGGGGTTGTTCATATCAACCCGGATATGAAGCGGGTCTTCGTCGC
Source organism: Phyllobacterium sp. (assembly GCA_031430295.1). Classification (GTDB taxonomy): domain Bacteria; phylum Pseudomonadota; class Alphaproteobacteria; order Rhizobiales; family Rhizobiaceae; genus JANMEX01. Next base: position 311 of record JANPBE010000720.1, on the reverse strand, counting down.
CGGCGACAAGGCTATTATCATTGCTGAAGATGATAAGGCCATCATTCAAACACCCAAATCCACCACCGTTGAACCGAAGGCCATTCGACGCCCCGCAGTTGTTGAGAGCCATGCGGAACGCACACTCGTGCTCGGCTGGAACAGGCGCGGACCAATGATCGCCTATGAGCTTTCGCGCTATGTTGTGTCGGGCTCGGTGTTGACAATCGCAGCGGATACCGAGGGCCTGTCACAAGACGTTGAAAATCTCAAAGACTCTCGGCATCGAAGGGCGCAAACTCCTCACGCCTGATGACGAGTACGACGCGCTC
>JANPBE010000719.1:0-4181 GCA_031430295.1 Phyllobacterium sp. | reverse complement strand
GATTTACGATGAGCTTGACCTTATCCCCGGCAAAGTGCGCGTGAAAACGGGCGGCGGTTCCGGCGGGCACAATGGCATCAAGTCAATCGACCAGCATTGCGGCAAGGAATACCGCCGCGTACGCCTCGGTATCGGCCATCCGGGAAGCAAAGAGCAAGTGCATAACCATGTGCTCGGCGATTTCCACAAAATGGACAAAGACTGGGTCGATCCGCTGATGGACGCGTTGAGCGACGCTGCACCGCTCCTCCTCTCAACGGATGAAAACGCCTTCGCCAACCGCGTGGCAGTTCTGCTTGGCAAAAATGACGAGCCATCAAACAAGCCCGCGAAGTCAGTAGATTTGCCAAAAGCCCAAAGCAAAATCCGCGCCGCAAGGCCAAAGGAAGCACCGAAGTTGCCGGAGACAGGCCCAATGGCGGCGATGTTGAAGCGGTTGTTTGGCAAGGATTGAGCTAGTCGCTCCCATGCCAAGTTTGATTTTCGCCCAACAAAATGCTACACGGAAACACGAACTTCGTGTTTCCGTGAGGCAGTGATGAAAAATGTGACCATTTCCTTGAAAGATGACATCGCCAGCCGTGCACGAGTTGCAGCGGCTAGGCAGGGCCTGAGCGTGTCTCGCTTCGTCAGCAATATGCTGGAAAAAAATCTTGCCGAGCCCGCAACCAAAGTTCCCAATCCTGAGAACCCACAATATCAAGCCTTGCAGCGTATCCTTGCTGGTCCCAAGTGGGATGTGACTGAAAACGGCAAGATGCCGACTTCGGATGAGCGCAATTCACGTGGGTGACATATTCTTTGATTCAAATGTCCTTCTATACATTCACGACAGGTCAAACAGCAGTAAAATTGAAATGGCCACACGTTGGCTGGCGCAGGTATCGCTATATGAAAGCGCTGTCACGAACCTTCAGGTCTTGAATGAAGTTACAAATGTGCTTTTCAAAAAGCGCAAAGATCTGCCCACTGAAACCGTTTTTTCGATTGTTGATAATTTTGCCTATTTAGGCGCAAGCCCATTAACATGGCCAGAGGTGCTAACCGCCCGCACACTTCGCACTTCAACAGGCTATTCCTGGTGGGATTGCCTGCTTCTTGCCTCCGCGCTTGAACTTGGCTGTAGCCATTTCCTCTCAGAGGATTTACAGGACGGCCAGCAAATTGGTGATCTCACCATCATCAATCCATTTTTACATGCGCCGGAGGATATTTTCCGGCCTGAGCAGGACTAAATTACATGGGTTTCAAATGCGGTATCGTCGGCCTGCCAAATGTTGGCAAGTCCACCCTTTTTAATGCACTGACAAAGACAGCCGCCGCGCAGGCTGCCAACTATCCGTTCTGCACCATTGAGCCGAATACGGGCGAAGTGGGTGTGCCGGATGCACGTATGGAAATAATCGCTAAAATCGGCAAGTCGGTGAACATCGTGCCGACCCGCATTGCGTTTGTGGATATCGCAGGCCTCGTGCGCGGCGCATCGAAGGGCGAAGGTTTGGGCAACCAGTTCCTCGCCAACATCCGCGAAGTGGACGCCATCGTTCACGTCCTGCGTTGCTTTGAAGATGACGACATCACCCATGTCGAGGGGACGATTGATCCTGTGTCAGATGCTGACACCGTTGAAACCGAATTGATGCTGGCGGAGTTGGATAGTATTGATCGCCGCGTGGTGCAGTTCCGCAAACGTGCGCAGCTCAAAGACAAAGAAGCCATGACGCTGCTTCCTGTCATGGAACAGGTTCTGGCACTGCTCACCGATGGCAAGCCCGCGCGGCTGTTGCTAAAGACTTTGCCGGAAGATGAATTGCCGTTGCTGGCAGGCCTTAATCTCCTCACGTCGCATCCAGTGCTTTACGTCTGCAACGTGATGGAAAAAGACGCGGCAAGTGGCAATGCCCACACAAAAGCTGTTGAGAAAATGGCCGCCGCCCAAGGCGCGGGCTGCGTGACGATCTCGGCCAATATTGAAGCTGAAGTGGCCCAATTGCCGGACGAAGATGCCAAGGAGTTCCTGTCGGATTTGGGCCTTGAGGAGCCAGGCCTCGATAAGCTCATCCATGAAGGATACAAGCTGCTCGGCCTTATCACCTATTTCACCGTAGGCCCGAAAGAAACCCGCGCATGGACCGTGCACAAGGGCGCGAAAGCCCCGCAGGCGGCTGGCGTTATTCATACCGATTTTGAAAAAGGCTTCATCCGCGCGCAGACCATTGCCTACAACGATTTTGTGACGTTAGGCGGCGAAGCCGCTGCCAAGGAAGCCGGCAAAGCTCGCGATGAAGGCAAGGAATATGTCGTTCAGGACGGCGACATAATGCTGTTCAAGTTCAACGTTTAAGAGGCTGACCGAAGCCTCTAATCTAACCCGTTCCGCAATGCGCCAAGCACATTGGTGCAATGCACAATATTTAATCAAATATAATCGATTTATGTTGCAGTGCACCATAACCTGTGGTAAGGCGCGATCAGAGAATACACCCATGCCACAAGGACAATTCCATGGCCGCTGCTAAATCTGTAACTGCAACCGTATCCGAAGAAAAAATCCGCGAAATCGCCCATCAATTATGGGTGGATGCTGGCCAGCCGGAGGGCCAAGCTGAAAGCCATTGGTTCCATGCATTGGAAATGGCCTCTGCAAAGGCTGCCAAGAAAGCCGCAAAACCTGCTGAAATAGTCGCTGCCAAGACAGCGGTTGCAGCAAAGCCAGCTAAGGTTGTAGCCAAGAAGTCGAAATAATTGTCCGATCTACTCATAACATTAAGGCGCGGCTTAGTTCCGCGCTTTTTTGTTGCTTTGAGACGAGCGGCAATCCAAATTTAAGAAGACCAATCCGAGTCTTTTTATGTCCATCACCCGTCACATGCGAATTTCAAACCCGCATCCAAATATCATTGCATTCTACGATGGTCGCGTTGAAGGCCACAGATTTAGCCCGGAACCCAATTGGGTGGATAGCGGCGCGTTGGCGCTCGGCATTGCTTCCTATGCCATTGTGAGCAGTAGTGAAGCTCTGATCTATGACACGCATATTTCAAATGTGCATGCCTCTGATATTCGCGGTCATCTGGAAGCTATGGGCATAACCAAGTTCACCGTCGTCTATAGTCACTGGCATCTCGACCACGTGGCGGGAACAGAAGTCTTCAAAGATTGTGTCATTATTTCGAACTTCAAAACGCTTGAGCATCTGACAGCCAAAAAGTCTGTGATTGAAGACGGAACGTTGGAAGGTCTGCCAGTAATCGCGCCGCTCATTTTGCCGACAACCACGTTTAGCGACGGGCTCACACTTACCTTAGGCAACATCGAAGTGCAGCTCATCCAATGCAATATTCATAGCGATGATGCCACCGTGCTCTGGCTGCCCGCGCAGCGCATATTGCTGGCGGGCGACACGCTTGAGGACACAGTCACCTATGTTGGGGAGCCGGATCACCTGGCCACACATGTGAAAGACTTGGCACGGCTTGCGGCGCTGAACCCACTGCACATCCTGCCAAACCACGGCGATCCGGATATTATAGCAGCGGGTGGTTATCCCGCTTCGTTCATCACCGCTACCAGTGACTATGTCACCAAATTGATGAGGGCAACGCATGATGAAACTCTTGCGACAATGCCATTGCAGGCGTTCATCGCTGAACAAATAAAAGCCGGTTCGCTTCACTATTTTTCAGCCTATGAGGACGTCCATCGCAGCAATATTGAGATGCTGCACTTAGACGCCACAAAAGTAGGTTAGTGCCCTGCATATTCGATCAGCGATCGCACGGGCACGTCCATCGCCTCCAGCTTCTTGCGCCCGCCAAGGTCCGGCAAATCAATCACAAAGCAAGCGGCAACAATCTCAGCACCAATTTGGCGCAAAAGCTTCACAGCGCCTTCCGCCGTGCCGCCAGTGGCAATGAGATCATCGACCAGAATCACCTTCTCGCCCGGCTTCACTGCATCAATATGGATTTCCATTTCATCCACGCCATATTCCAAACTATAGGCAATGCGCACGGTTTCATGCGGTAGCTTTCCCTTTTTGCGGATGGGCACAAAGCCTGCCGAAAGTTGATGGGCCATCGCGCCACCTAGAATAAACCCGCGCGCCTCGATACCGGCAATCTGGTCCACCTTTGTGCCAGCATAAGGCTGAACCAACTCATCAATCGCGCGGCGGAACG
>JANPBE010000718.1:0-2817 GCA_031430295.1 Phyllobacterium sp. | reverse complement strand
TGTTTCCAAATCTTCTTTGTGCTCCAAGCCCGGCTCGCGGAAATGCACTTGGCTGTCGATGACACCTGGGAGAACGTGGAGCCCCGCACAATCAATTGTCGTGTCGGCGCTGGAAGCATGGAACGAGCCGATGGCGGTTATTCGCCCGTCTTTGACGCCAACATCACGCACGCCGACGCCATCCTGATTGACGACGATGCCGCCTTTGAGAAGAAGATCGAAAGTCTGCGTCATGGTGCACCGCTTGTTCTTGATGTTGGCTGCTTCACGGCTTAGTTAAGGGTGACGCTTAAATCAAGATGCAGGATTGCTATGCCCCGCGCCGTACTTTCAAATCGTGCATTGATACACCTTAGCGGTGTGGAGGCGCAGGAGTTTTTGGCTAATCTTGTTACTTGCGATGTGCTTGCACTGCGTGAGGGGGATTTGACCGCAGGGGCGCTGCTTTCGCCTCAGGGTAAAATCAATTGGAGCTTTCTGATTGGCCGCACAGGTGACGGTTTTGTGCTGGATGTGGCCGCGCAAGATGCTGTAGATTTTGCCAAGCGGCTGAAGTTTTACCGGCTGCGGGCCAAGGTGGATATTTCGGAACCGCAGATGGTTTCGGCCCAAATTGTGTGGGGCCAAGATGTCGCTAGCGGTGATGCGCGGCGTGATATGCGTTTCAAATCCATCGTGGTGTATCGCAGTTTTGGTGATGCTGGCGATGCGCCTGTGGACGCGGGTTGGATGGCATTGCGCATTACTCACGGCGTTGCGGAGGCTCATCTTGATTATGCTTATGCGGATATGTTCCCCCATGATGTGAACTTGGACCAGATTGGCGGTGTGGCTTTCACCAAGGGCTGCTATGTGGGGCAAGAGGTGGTTTCGCGGATGCACCATCGCGGCACCGCACGCTGGCGGGTGATGGTGGCGAGCGGTGTAGGTTTAGGGTCCGTCAGCGCTGTTACGATTGATGGCCGCAATAGTGGGACTGTTGGTTCGGTGTCGGATACATTGGGTTTGGCGATTGTGCGGCTGGACCGGGTGAAGGATGCGCTGGATAAGGGCGTGGAAATTCTGGCGGGCGAAGTGCCAATCAGTGTTTCGTTCCCGCAAGATGTCACTTTTACGTGGCCCGTTTCCACTGCGGAGCCTGCCTAAATGATCGAGAAACGGCTTGCACCGCCGCGTGCGTGGCAGCGGATGCTGTCTGGCAGGCGGCTTGACCTTTTGGACCCGTCGCCGCTGGATATTGAGATTGAAGATATAGCCCACGGCCTTGCCCGCGTGGCGCGGTGGAACGGGCAGACGTTTGGGGCTCACGCCTTTTCTGTGGCGCAGCATAGCCTTGTGGTCGAGCAAATCTTCCGGCTCATGGAGCCAGATGCCAAGCCGCACCAGTGCCTTATTGCGCTGCTGCACGATGCGCCGGAATATGTGATTGGTGATATGATTTCGCCGTTCAAGGCAATGGTTGGCGGCGATTACAAGCTGGTAGAAAAGCGCTTGCAGCGGGCCATACATTTGCGCTTTTCGCTGGTTGCCGAGCCTAGTGCCACACTGACGGCAAAGATTAAGAAGGCTGACACTGTGGCTGCCTATTTTGAGGCGACGATGCTGGCGGGGTTTGAAGACACTGAGGCCTCGCGCATTTTCGGGCGGCCACGCGGATTTAGTGCGGATATGCTGGCGCTGGAGCCGCAGGCAGCCATTGCCGCGCAGGCCGCGTTTTTGGAACGTTTTGCTGCGCTGGAAGCCTTGCACCCCATTATGAAAGTTGAGTCATGCCCCATTTGATCGTTACACCGCTATCTCGCCTGATTGAAATATCGGAGGCGCACAAGGCCAGCAAGGTGCTGACGCTTATTAATGCGGCCACGGCTGTAGAGCGGCCCCGCCATGTGGCGGCGACGGATCATTTGTTCCTTGGCTTCAACGATATCAACGAACCGCGTGAGGGGCTTGTGCCGCCGGGTGAGGCGCATATCCGGCAGATATTCGAATTTGCCACAAAATGGGACCGTGCGCAGCCGATGATTATTCACTGCTATGCGGGTGTTTCCCGCTCGACGGCGGGGGCATACATGACATCATTGTTTCTCAACCCGGATCAGGATGAGCTGGCACTGGCCAAGGAGCTTCGGCGCCGCGCGCCGACGGCTACGCCTAATATCCGCATGATTACGATGGCTGACGATATTTTGGGGCGCGGCGGGCGGATGGTGGATGCCATCAAATCTATCGGGCGTGGGGCGGAGTGCTTTGAGGGCGTACCGTTCATTTTGCCGGTAAAGGGGTAAACCCATGTGCGGGCGCTTCTCTTTTGTGGCAACGCCGGAGGAAGTGGAGGAGCTTTACGCGGTCTATGATCTTGACCAATTTCCGCCGCGCTACAACATTGCGCCGACGCAGCCGATACTGATGATCCAAGCGGGCCTGCGCCAAGAGAAGGGCTCGAACTTGCCCAACCGTGTGGCAACGCTGGTGCGCTGGGGCTTGCTTCCGTCATGGGTGAAAGACGTGAAGGCGTTTCCGCTGCTCATCAATGCACGCTCGGAGACGGTGCTGGAAAAGAACTCGTTTAAAGCGGCTATCCGCCATCGGCGCACTCTCATTCCGGCATCGGGGTTTTATGAATGGAAGCGCTCAGGCGATAAGAAATCGCAAGCCTACTGGGTGCGCCCGCGCCACGGCGGCATTGTTACCTTTGCGGGATTGATGGAGACTTATCTGTCACCCGATGGTAGCGAGATTGATACGGGCGCGATGCTGACGACCTCGTCTAATCCGACTTTCATGCCTATCCATGACCGGATGCCTGTGGTTATCAGC
>JANPBE010000717.1:0-1271 GCA_031430295.1 Phyllobacterium sp. | reverse complement strand
CGGAAAACGATCGAACCGTCGGGGTTCTTGATCTCGCTGGTTACGTTCCGAAACTCTAAATTAGCGTACGCTGAACTCTTGGCTTTCGTGAACTTCCGCTCGATGTGCATATCCGTATCCCCTTCAAAAGACTACATATTGTGTCATGCTTGCTGCGCCACACTAGCGCCGACTTGATGACCCTGCCCCGATTACCAACACCGCCCAATGCAGGTGTCAGTCCCTCTTTATCACCGGTAAGACAGCCAAATTCCCATGAGGATTTGCTGCCTCGCCATACGCTTCACTGCTTTATGAGTGATTCCGCCCTTAAGGGACGCTTCACTCTATCTAGTAGTGAATATAGACGCAAACACTAAATATAGTATTAACAATTCGTTTCACAAGAATATAGCATTGTTACTAACGGACAAAACCGCAAAGAAAAACGCGCCCCTGCTATTCTGAATTTACAGATAGCTCAGGGCCACGAGGACCATCAACGACTTTGAAAATGTTTCCGGGAACGACACCCCAGCAACGCAACAACGCTACGTGAGACCAATTAAGGCGACTCGCACGCTAACGTCAAGGGCCATATTTAGTATTCCGGCAAACAACAATATCTTGTGCCAAAGGGTGTGGATAACGGGGAGAACTTTTGTGCAGAACGGGAAGCGACGTCCGCCGAGGCGTGATATGCAAGCTGCCCAGCCATGATACTCAGACCGCCCCAGCGCGATGCGCCAGCCGCCCGAAGATAGCACGCCAACCGCCCGAACATGATGCGCCAACTGCTCGAAGGTGATACACCGAGCGCACGAACACCATGCGCGACACGCCCATACACTACCAACGTTGGGTTACGTGGCAGCGCGCCCGTCTGGATATTCGCCAGGCCCCTTGATCTCTAACTTGTTACCGAATGGATCTAATATATAGACCGAATGCCCCATGCCGCGTGCCCCACCGTGAAAAGCCTCGCGGTCAATCTCCACGCCATGCGCTGCCAAGTGATCGCGGATTTCCTGATGGTCGAATGGGCTGGTGGCAATGCACACATGATCAACATTACGCCCGCCAGAAACCGGCGGCACGGCGGAAGCAGCGCCGGGATGCGTTGTGTCCCACAAGACGATAAGCGCATTACCCGCCCAGACTTGCTCCATGCCAAGTGCCGGATAGGAATAGCCGGGCTGGCAGCCAAGCACGTCATAATAAAAAGTCAGCGCCTTGGTCATGTCGTCAACCAGAAATACGACATGGTCGATACCGGCAAGGGTGAAGGGTGG
>JANPBE010000716.1:0-2883 GCA_031430295.1 Phyllobacterium sp. | reverse complement strand
GTGCTCCGGCCACAGTTGGACCAACAGGCACAGTGGCGATGACTGTCACCACACCAGCCACTCCGGCAACCGTTGGTGCACCAGTACCTGTGCTTGATCCAACAACGGGCAAGGTGTCAGTTCCGGCTGGCACGCCTGCTGGGTCGTACGCGATTACTTATGAGATTTGTGAGAAGCTGAACCCGACCAACTGCGATACAGCATCGGTTACGGTTGGTGTTGTGACCCCCACTAATACGATCGCTGGCGTGGTTTATGACGACAACAACAGCAATGGTGTGCTTGATCCGTCCGATACCGTGGTTGGTGGCTACACTGTCAGCCTATATAAGGCTGGTGTATTTGTTACTTCTGTTGTGGCTAACCCAGATGGTAGTTACCTATTCCCGAATGTGCCGACGGGCACAGGTTACACAATCGCCGCAGTTGACCCGGTAACGGCACGTATTGTAACGGGGGCAGGTTCATTCGACGTCGCACCCGGCTCCAACATTGCCAACGTCAATCTTCCAATTGATCCGTCGGGCATTGTCTATGACAGCGTGACACGTGCACCAATTGCTGGTGCGGTTTTGACAATGACCAACGCGGCGGGCATACCGCTACCAATGGCTTGTTTCGCCTCTCCAGCGCAGCAAAATCAAACCACCTTGGCAGATGGCCAATATCGTTTTGACATCATTGCCGGTGCAGACACTCTATGCCCGGTCGGCGAAACAGAATATCGTCTGACTATTGTTTCGCCGGCTGGCTATGTCGCTGCTCCATCGGCGACTATAGCGCCGCTTACGGGCGCACTTGATGCAACGATATGCCCGATTGATGGTGTTCCCGGCGGTTCGTGTAGCGTTCAACCACAACCAACGCCTCCAACTGGTGCGGCAGCGACATCTTATTACTTGGCGTTCCTATTGACTGCAGGTGATCCGGATGTAGTCCACAATCATATACCGCTAGATGCAGTAGTGGTTGTTCCAGGTAATGTGACTGTAACCAAAACGGCGCAGAGCAAAGTAGGGCAACGCGGCGGTTTGATGACTTATACCATAATCGCCACCAACAATGGTGGTGCGGTTACTGCATCGCTCAATGTAATCGACAGGATGCCAGCTGGGTTTACCCTGATAGCGGATAGCGCAACAATCAATGGTGTGGCAGCAACGCCGACAATCAACGGACGTTCACTATCATTCCCAGCTGTTACGATACCAGCCAATGGTCATGTCACGGTTGTTCTGCAATTGCGTATTCCGATAACCGCAGCTCCCGGCGATTATGAAAACATTGCTACGGCTGTAGACTCTGCAACCGGCGTACAAATCGGTACATCAGGTAAGGCGACGATTCGTATTCAAGCCGAAGCCGTGTTTGATTGCTCTGACATCATCGGCAAGGTGTTTGACGACAAAAATAGCAATGGATATCAGGATAAGGGCGAGTTGGGCATACCAGGCGTAAGACTGGCAACAGTACGTGGCGAACTGATTACCACTGATAAAAACGGACAGTACCATGTTCCATGTGCGATGTTGCCTGATCAAAGCATTGGTTCAAACTTTATCCTGAAGTTGGACTCCAGAACACTGCCAACCGGATATCGCATTACGACTGAAAATCCGCGGACAGTACGGGTAACAGCCGGTAAAGTCACAAAGTTGAACTTTGGTGCAACAATTGGCCGGGTTGTAAGGCTGGATGTACGCACCGATGCGTTTGTGGACGGTCAAGTTCAGCTGAAATCCGAGTGGGAAACAGGGCTCAGTGATCTAATAAAAGTCTTGCGCCAGCAGACATCAGTACTTCGTGTTACATATACCGGAACGGGTGAACCTGCGAACTTGATACAACGCCGTATCAAAAATTTGACCTCAATCATTGAGGCCAAGTGGAAGAGCTCTGGGCAAGATTATCGCCTTCCGATTGAAGTAGAAGTTATCAGCAGATGAGCTCTAAGCTGCTGTTCTACCAGTACTATTTGCGTCACCTGTATCTGTGTAAAGTGGGGAGTTTCAGCCAATAACGACCTATGTCGTTGAATTAGTGCCGTCGTTATCTTCCCGTTAACCAAGATTGTTTACCTCTAGTTAAGGTAGATATAGGGGAATGCGATGCCGCCAATGGCAAAAGTCAAGGTAGAGAATGGTCAGAGGTACATTCGTATTTCTATGGCGGTGGCACATTTGGCTATTGCGACTTCCGTCACTTCTCTCCTAATCGCAACTCCAAGCCTTTCCGCACAGCCTGTTGAATGTACGGTGAAAGTGCGCGGTGCTGTCGTGGATGATTGTCTCACCGAGGCAAAAACCGTTGGTAAAAATACTGAAAAAGCGTCTGCAAGCGATGTCTCCTCCCGCCCGTTCGTGATCAGTGTTGATGGTGAATCTGTTGCCGAAGGTGGTACGCCGAGCGCCCAGACACGTAACGAAGATGGTACGGCAAACGCCCAGAGACGCAACGATGTTGCACTGGACGCTGTCGATATTCAGGTAAAATTTGATGGTTTAGATGCCAAGCAAATATTGTTCGTAAGCGCGGAGCGCTCGAAGGGGCAAGCCGACGAGACAGTCAAGTTTCGTTCAAACACAAATTATGATGGATTTATCGCGCGGCGCGAAATTAGAATCTATGAGGGAAAGCGCACTGGTGATGCCAACACGTTAGAGTACGAGCCTTTGGCTGTGCTACCTGTTGGCGCTGATGGCACTGTCGATTGGGCATCAACTGACAACCGTGTTTCAGATCTAGTTTATGTGTTGCGCGCCTATGATGACCAAGGTCGTTACGATGAGACCACAGCGCAAACATTTGTCGATCATTTCGCAAAGCTACCAGTAGATTTTACGTCCAATGATCAGACTGCCGACATGACCCGTGTCCACAATA
>JANPBE010000715.1:0-3055 GCA_031430295.1 Phyllobacterium sp. | reverse complement strand
ATCTGCCCCATCTGGAAATATAAGTGCGAACTCCTCATCCGTTGCAGCGTAGATTTCATATTTACAATTAACTGCCGGTTCTATGACTTGGATATTTTTCATATTGGGTTCCCAAAGGTATCGCAAAAATAGCGAAAGCTGTCCTGCAATGAAGTTGCCCTGCCAAAACGATTTTTTGGGTCAGGCTCCAAAAAAGTGAAATGGTGATTCCGACTGGATTCGAACCAGTGGCCTAAAGTTTAGGAAACTTTTGCTCTATCCACCTGAGCTACGGAACCATCCAAAACGTGACATAGACGGAAATTTGGCCCCCGCCAATATGATTTTGTGAAACGCGATGCTCCGTGCGCACTTCGGACCGTTTCCGTACGTACAGCGCACTGTTTCTGGGCGCGCGGCGTATCACCTTCGTGCGCTTTCTGGTTGGTTTGCGATCAGACTAAAGCGGTCTCGGCCAGCGCCACCCAATAGCTGATGCCGTGGGGTATCGCATCGTCGTTGAAGTCATAATCCGGGTGATGTAAGAAGGCGCTCTTGCCATTGCCCATGAAGATGAATGAGCCTGGTCGTGCTTCCAGCATGTAGGAAAAATCCTCGCCGCCCATGATGGGGGCAACGTCGGGATTGACCTTGCCTGCACCTGCCATGGCACTGGCGACCTTGACGGTGAAGTCAGTTTCGCGGGCATGATTGAAGGTCACGGGATAGCCGCGATGGATGGAAACGCTGGCCTCCGCGCCAAAGGTAGCGGCGACGGATTTGGCGATTGAACTGATGCGTTTTTCGGCGTCTTCGCGCACAGCTTTATCTAGCGTGCGAAATGTGCCGCCGAGTTTGGCGCTCTGCGGAATGACGTTGTGCGCGTCACCTGCGTGAAATTTCGTAATAGAAACAACGAGAGATGCCAGCGGGTCTGTAGTGCGGGAGACGATTGTTTGTAGCGCGGTGACCATTTGCGCGCCGATAACTACCGGATCAATGGTGAGATGTGGCACGGCGGCATGGCCGCCTTTGCCCGTAATGACGATATCAAAAGTGTCAGTCGCGGCCATAATTGCGCCGGAACGAGTGGCAAATTCGCCGACTTCAAGACCCGGCAAATTATGCATTCCGTAGACTTCTTTGATGGCAAACCGGTCCATCATGCCATCGTTGACCATCTCGCGCCCGCCGCCGCCGCCTTCTTCTGCGGGCTGGAAAATCACGGCAACGCTCCCACGAAAATTACGGGTTTCGCACAAATGTTTGGCCGCTCCCAAAAGCATCGCCGTATGGCCATCATGGCCGCAAGCGTGCATTTTTCCGGCAATTTTGGATGAATAAGGCACGCCGCTGGTCTCATTGATGGGTAAAGCGTCCATATCTGCGCGAAGTCCAATGGTCGGACCATCGCCCAGACGGCCCTTGATAATGCCGACAACGCCAGTCCGCCCCAGCCCGAAAACCACCTCGTCGCAGCCAAAAGTTTTTAGCTTTTCCTGCACAAAAGCGGCTGTTTCATGCACTTCAAACAGGATTTCAGGGTTTTGATGCAAGTGCCTGCGCCAGCCGGATACTTCGCTTTGCATTTCAACAGCACTGTTTAGAAGCGGCATATTACGTCCATTCATCAAATTTTTATGCGCAGCGCACTGCCATTGCATCGCCACATGTTCTAGATAGAGCCAAAGCAGTGCTTCGTGAAGCAAATTCAACTGGATAAATGAAATACCATCATGATGTTTTCAAGTAAGACAGGTTTTTGCAGTAACGTTTGCAGCGCTACATTATTGTTTTCGCTGGCTTTTCAGAGCATGGCGTCGGCTGGCTCGTCCATATTGGTGGATGTCACCACCGGCAAAGTGCTGGCGCAGGATCATGCGTTTCAGCGCTCCTATCCGGCTTCAGTCACCAAATTGATGACCAGTTACATAGCATTTCGCGCGATGAAAGCCGGCAAACTTACCCAAGACTCACCCGTTATCATCAGTGCGCGCGCTGCCAAACAGCCACCCAGCAAAATGGGCTATAAGCCTGGTAACAAGCTGACTTTGGACAATGCACTCAAAATCATGTTGGTAAAATCAGCCAATGATATTGCGGTTGCTGTCGGTGAAACGGTGGGTGGGGTCAACTATCCGGATATGATGAATGCTGAGGCCAAGCGCCTTGGCATGAGCGGCTCGCATTTTGTGAATGCCAACGGACTGCATGACCCCAACCACTATACGACGGCTCGGGATATGGCGATTTTGAGCAGTGCATTGCGTACCGAATTTCCGGAATATGCCTTTTATTTCAATGTGGAAGCCATTCAATACGGCAAGGCAATGGAACCGAATTATAATCTATTGCTCGGCCGCTATGCGGGGGCGGACGGCATGAAAACCGGTTTTGTCTGTGCCTCTGGCTATAATATGGTGGCCTCGGCCACACGAGCAGGTCATACGTTGGTGGTTGTGGTTTTTGGCGAGTTGACGCAAGAAGCCCGCGCCGATCGCGCTGCCATGTTGATGTCGCAGGGCTTTGCGGCTCCTAATGCGGGGTCAGATACACTCGAAACGCTAAAGCCATCCGGTGAACAAGCGCTTCCGGCTGTGAACATGCGTGCTATTGCGTGCAAAAAAGGTGCGGCTGAAAGCCATTGGGGTGGGCGGGATGTTGAGGGCAAGATGACGTTTGCCTCGCCTGAAATTATTCTGCGCACCACGCCGCCTACGCCTGTTTTTGTTGGCTTAATTCCTGCACCCAAGGTGGATAAGACCAAACTTAAGGGCGCAATAGGTGATGCGGCAACACCTGCGCCGAAGAAGAAAACAAAGAAAAAGAACGGCTAAGTCATGTCATTTCCCATTCCTGTTAGCGTTCTTACGGGCTTTCTTGGCTCTGGCAAAACCACGCTTTTGAATAGGCTGCTTAAAGACCCAGCGCTGAGTGAAACTGCTGTTATCATTAATGAATTTGGCGATGTCGGGCTTGATCATTTGCTGGTAGAGCAGGCGGACGAGGGCATTATTGAGCTATCGGACGGCTGCCTTTGCTGCACGGTTCGCGGCGCGCTGGTGGATACATTATC
>JANPBE010000714.1:0-4411 GCA_031430295.1 Phyllobacterium sp. | reverse complement strand
TATCGATGCTGGCCGAGCGGGTGCAAACGGGCCGCGCTTCGATTAAGCGGGTGATTATAGAGACCACAGGTTTGGCTGATCCCGCGCCTGTTTTGCAGTCCATTATGGGCCATCCAGTGATGGTGCAAGCGTTCCGGCTTGATGGTGTTTTGACCACTGTGGACGCTGTGAACGGTGATGCAACGCTGAACAATCATGAGGAAGCCGTGCGCCAAGCGGCGATGGCCGACCGGATTATTCTGACCAAGACTGATCTGCCGGAAGCCGTTGATACACTGCCGGCGCTTCGCACACGTTTGGCCAAACTCAATCCCGGCGCAAGGGTTGTTGAAGCGGCGGCTGGTTCGGCCAGTGTTACTGCGCTGTTTGATTGCGGGCTTTATAACCCCGCCACCAAAACCAATGACGTTGAGCGCTGGCTGAACGAAGAAGCCTACCGCGACCGCGAAGCGGAGCGAAACGGCGTTGAACATCATCATCACCATAGCCACGACCATCATGGGCATGACCACCATCATCATGATGTGAATCGGCACGACAAGGCCATTCGCGCCTTTACGCTCGTGCACGACAAGCCGATTGCTATGGCTGCTGTCGAGATGTTTATGGACTTGCTACAGTCCACGCAGGGCGAGAATTTGCTGCGGATGAAGGGCATTGTTTGCCTTGCGGAGCGGCCGGAAAAGCCATTGGTGCTGCACGTTGTGCAAAGACTGATGCACCCACCTGTGGCGCTTGAGCGCTGGCCTAGCGAAGATCATCGCACCAGATTGGTGATTATTTCCAAGGACTTGAGCGAAGACTATGTACGGGATTTGTTCGGCGCATTTGTTGGCAAGCCGGCGTTGGATAGACCGGATCACACGGCGCTTTCAGATAATCCGTTGGCGATTGCTGGTTACAAGGCCTGACTGCTAAACCTTGACGCCATTGATTATCGTGAAGCGATGTCCGCCATTTTGGGCCTCGCACGAAAGCATTTGATGGCCACTTTCCTTGCAGAAATGCGGGATGTCGATAACCGCCAAGGCGTCTGAGGTTTCGATTATCAGAATTTGGCCCGCCGCCATTTCTGAAAGGCGCTTGCGAGTTTTCAATACGGGCATCGGGCAGTTAAGCCCGCGCAAATCGTAGATATCTAAGCTTGTCATTGCGCGGCGGGTTCTGCTTCTGCTTTTTGCCACCAGTGCTTTTTCTTTTTCACGATGGGTGCCGTTACCTCTGCCGCTACTGGTGCATTTGGATTTGCGGTTGGATTTGCGGTTGGAACGGGAATTGCACCCTCTTTGGCGGTGGCAGGTGGTGCGACGTCAGTGTCTGCTGCATTCACTATTGCTGGCGCTGTGGTTGCAACAATTGCCGCATCTGGTTTGGTTGCGGGTACAGCTGGAGCGGATGCCGCTATTGCTGCTGGCGCAGCGACGACTGGTGCAACTGTTGCCGGAGTTGGTGCAACCACCACAATGGTCGGGGCAACAGTTGGTGATGTTACGACGCCTGGCAAAACCACAGGCTCCACCGCAACCGCTGGAGCTGTCGCAACGGCAACCGGCGCAACTGGTGTGTCCAACGGCACTAACTTTGCCGCCTCAAGCGGCTTTGGCGGTGTTACGGCAATTGGCTGAGGCTTCCATTTTTTTGTCAGAGGTCGCGATGCGCCGCCGTGAACAATTGGATAGGCAACGCCGTCGAATTTCTTGGAAGCGGAAGCATAGCTGGATTCAAACTTGGCTTCATAGCCCGCATAGGCCTCTTCAAAATTCTGGCTCGCGGGTTTGGATATCGGGCAGGCACCACTGGCATTAAAGCTTTGTCCGCCCGTTGCCATGCGATTGAAAACATACTTCTTTTCACAGAAATCCACCTTCGGCGGCGTGTGTGTCAGCTCAAAATAGTCATAGCCTTCTTTAATCATCTGCCAGAATTTGTAGTCCGGATGAGATGAATATTGCGCCATATTGACGGCTGTCATGCGGAAAGGCAGAGCTTCAAGCATAAACTCTTTTTGGCCACCAGCAAAAGCATCGCGCGCAAAGGCAAAAATTTCCTGCACATTGGCATCAGTCATTGAATAGCAGCCGGATGATGAACACGCACCATGGATCATCAAGTCGGACCCAGAGCGACCGTTGGCGCGGTCAAAAGCGTTTGGGAATCCGGTGTTTATGGCAAGAAAATATTTGGAGTTAGGGTTCATCTGGTAAGGACGAATTGTGTAGTAGCCTTCGGGGGCTTGACGGTCGCCTTGCTTTACCTTCGGGCCCAATGTGCCTGACCATGCGCAAATATTGTAATTTGCGATCATGTCGTAGCGGCCGTTGTCCTTTTGCTTCCAAATCTCCAACACATGCTCGTTTTTGAACAGGCGCATCATAATCGGCGAATTTTTGCGCATCCCCTTGGCTTTCATCAAGGTGAGGATTTTGGCAGGTAATTCGCGGTTAGGATTTGGCGCTATGTCGTCCAGAGAGGCACCTTGGCAGCCCGCCAGAAGCAGCATTCCCAAAAACAAGGCGATAAATGTACGAATAGACTTCATGCGGGCAAAAAACCTTAAGCTAGAACAGGCACTATTATGCAGCTTTTATGGTTGATGATTGCTTACTGCAATTCACAAATTTATTTCCATCGCTGTATTGTCGCAAGGCTTCTTATACCAGAATCAGCCAATTTTGTGATGTAAAATTCACTTTAGTGATTTTAGACCGGTAATGCGCCACAAAATACCATCTTTTAGCTTTAGCTGATGCCAGATTGCGGCTGCGATATGCAGCGCAGCGAGGCCCAGAAATACTTTGAATAGGATTACATGTGCGATGCTTATCGGCCACCAAAAATAGGTTGCCACTGCACCCGTGAAGGCTTGCAGCCCGAGGACAAGATAGAGACCCGCATGGACGAATTGCGCGATTTTTTGCTGCACGGGTGGCGTGTTTGCGAGGGGTGAAGGTGCTCCGTGCCATAAACGCAATGCAATGCGTATGCAAAGAAGCAAGAAAATCAAAAGCCCAACCCGGTTATGTACCACATGCCAAAACAGATCTGAGCGCGATGGCGCAAGCCCGCCCATTGAAACTGAATGAGTGCGTGATATCGCGCCGCTGGTCGCATATTGCAGGATGACCAGTGCCACGACTAGCCAATGCAGACCAATTTGGGACCAAGAATAGCGCGCTATCACGGTATCTTTAGAGTTCAATTCTGTGGCGTATTTTTTGTAAGCCACTCATTCATCCATTTAATTTCAGATTCCTGCGCTTGGACAACGCCTTCGGCCAGCTTTTTGACATCTGGGTCTTTGCCAAATTCCAAGACAACCTTGGCCATATCAACCGCGCCTTGATGATGCGGGATCATGCCGTAGATAAAATCCCTGTCTGCATCGCCGGTGTAGGGTGTCATCATGCCAGCCATCATGCCGTCCATTGCTTTTTTGTAGCCCGCTGTCGAAGGGCCGCCTTCTTGCTTGCCCATGGCTGCATGTTCGGCAGCAGACATTGCAGGCATTGGTTCGCCCATCATGTTTTGCAGCGGTGTTTTGGCAAACCAACCGAGGCCGAATGCGACAATTGCTATAATGATCGAACGAAAAATATTCATAGGATTTCCCTGTTGTGTACTAGACGCTACGGCCAATCGCCAAGAACTTCTCGCGACGCTCTTTGCGCATGTCGCGGTTGCCAGACATGAGATCAGCCAGCGACTCAGCTATTTTCGCGCCAGTCGTGGCAATTGCGGCTACTTTATCGCGGTGCGCGCCGCCCAGTGGTTCCGCGATGATACCGTCGATGACTTTTAGGGCCATCAAATCTTCAGCGGTGATTTTCATGTTGGTCGCTGCATCTTTAGCGCGGCTTGAATCATGCCAGAGTATGGATGCCGCACCTTCCGGCGAAATGACGGAGTATATTGAATGTTCCAGCATGAATACTTTATTGGCCGTCGCAATGGCAATCGCCCCGCCTGAACCACCTTCGCCGATGATGACTGAAATCATCGGCACGGTAAGGCTTAAACAGGCCTCAGTGGAGCGAGCGATGGCTTCCGCTTGTCCGCGCTCTTCCGCGCTAATGCCGGGGTATGCGCCTGCGGTATCGACAAGCGTAATCACTGGCAGACCGTAGCGATCAGCCAATTCCATCAGGCGCACTGCCTTGCGGTAGCCTTCGGGCATGGCCATGCCGAAATTATGCTTGAGGCGGGTTTTGGTGTCAGAACCTTTTTCCTGCCCGATAACGGCAACAGGTATGCCATTAAACCGTGCCAGGCCGCACTGAATGGCCGCATCATCGGCAAATTTGCGATCGCCTGCCAGCGGCTGAAACTCGGTGAAAAGACCGGCAATAAAATCAAGGCAATGCGGGCGGTCAGCGTGGCGGGCAACTTGCGCCTTTTGCCATGGGGTCAGCTT
>JANPBE010000713.1:0-7798 GCA_031430295.1 Phyllobacterium sp. | reverse complement strand
TGGCGGCTATATTGGATTTTATTACGGTGTTTGCCATTGGCGGCTATATTATTGGCAAGTTTACGGGCGGGACAGCTGATGGCGGGTTTAGCCTTTCGGGCGCTCCGGCGCTGGCGTTGTTTGCGCTGATTGCAGCGTATTTTGTTGTCGGGAATAAGTATTTCCGAGGCACTTTGTGGAAGCATATACTCGGAACTGCACGAGCGGCCTGAGGCGATGGAATCGTCAGGTCGGACCCAAGCGAGCCCCTCTCTTGAAATATCTAAGGCTTAGCAAGGGCTAAACCTAAGATATTTCGTTCTCCCCCGCGTGGGGGGAGATAGAGGTGGCCAAATTGCTTGCCCTTGGCGCGGCATTCGATTAGTCAACGGGTTAGTTGATTACCCGATAAAAAGTGAATCCCATGTCTCTTGTTGATACCCGCATTCCTGAACCGAAACGTTTTCTTTCCGGTGCCACTGGCGATTGGGAAATTGTTATCGGGCTGGAAGTTCATGCGCAGGTGCTGTCTAAGTCCAAGCTGTTTTCCGGCGCTTCGGCGGCCTATGGCGGCGAGCCTAACGACCATGTGTCTTTGGTGGATGCGGCGATGCCGGGCATGTTGCCTGTCATCAATGAGGAATGCGTGAGGCAGGCTGTGCGCACGGGGCTTGGCCTGAAGGCCAAGATTAACAATCGCTCGGTGTTTGACCGTAAGAACTATTTCTATCCGGATCTGCCGCAGGGCTATCAGATTTCGCAATTCAAGCAGCCGATTGTGGGCGAGGGCGTGGTGCAAATCGCGGTCGGGCCGGACAATAAGGGCCAGTATGAAGAGGTCGAAATTGGCATTGAGCGGCTGCATTTGGAGCAGGATGCGGGCAAGTCTATCCATGACCAGCACCCGACTATGTCCTATGTGGATTTGAACCGCTCGGGCGTGGCGCTGATGGAAATTGTATCCAAGCCTGATATGCGCTCGGCGGATGAGGCCAAGGCGTTTTTGACCAAGCTGCGCACAATCGTGCGTTATCTTGGCACTTGCGAAGGCAATATGGACGAAGGCTCGATGCGGGCGGAAGTGAAAGTTTCCGTGCGCAAGCCGGGCGGCGAGTTTGGCACGCGCTGCGAAATCAAGAATGTGAATTCCATTCGCTTTGTGGGCCAGGCCATTGAGGCCGAGGCGCGCCGCCAGATTGATATTATCGAAGATGGCGGCACAATCGACCAAGAAACGCGGCTGTATGACCCTGCCAAGGGCGAGACGCGCGCCATGCGCTCCAAGGAAGAGGCGCATGATTATCGCTATTTCCCGGACCCGGACCTGCTGCCACTGGAATTTGATGACGCCTATGTGGCCGCGCTGGCGAAGGATTTGCCGGAGCTGCCGGACGAGAAGCGCACGCGCCTGATGGGCGAGGGGCTATCTGCCTATGATGCCTCGATTTTGGTTTCGGAAAAGGCGATTGCGGATTTCTTCGAGGAGGTTGCCAAGGGCCGCGATTCAAAGCTGGCTGCCAACTGGGTTATCAATGATTTGCTCGGCGCCCTGAACAAAGCGGGCAAGGATATTGAGCAGTCTCCCGTTTCGCCTGCGCAGCTTGGCGGCATCGTGGATTTGATTGTTGAGAAGGTTATATCCGGCAAGATTGCCAAGGATTTGTTCGAGATTATCTTCACCGAAGGCGGCGACCCGCGCGAAGTCGTAGATGCGCGCGGCATGAAGCAGGTTACCGATACGGGCGCGATTGAGAAGGCCGTTGACGAGATCATCGCGGCTAACCCGGACCAAGTGGAGAAGGTGAAAGCCAAGCCTAGCATGGCGGCGTGGTTCGTCGGCCAAGTGATGAAGGCGACGGGCGGCAAGGCTAATCCGCAAGCGGTGAGCGACATGGTGAAAGCCAAGCTCGGCGTCGAATGATATTTGTTCGCTCTGCAATGGCATCAGATTTAGGTGCGGTGAAGGCATTGCTGCGCGAGAGCTGGCACGCGACTTATGATGGCACTTATGGCGCTGAGAAAGTCCGGCAAATTACCGATGAGTGGCATTCGATTAGTGCGCTCACGGCGAATTTGAAAAAGCCGTGGTCGGAGTTTCTCGTGGCCGATAGCGGCGAGGCGCTGCGTGGCATGGTTTTTGCCAGCCAATCATCCGAGGACTTTACGATGATCCACCAGCTTTATGTTGCGCCGGATGCTTTGGGGCAGGGTATTGGCGCACAGTTACTGGAGGAAGTGTTTGAGGCGTTTCCTGAGGCCAAATCATTCCGTCTTGAGGTGGATGAAACCAATGGCAACGCCATTGGTTTCTATAAGCATTTTGGGTTTGCAGAAATATCGCGCACCGCCAATTGCGGGCGAGACGGGTCTAATATGCCGGCAATTGTGATGGAACGCCGCGTTTAGTCTCGTCATTGCATTTGGACGCTTGATGCACATACTCGACTCAGAGGAGCAGTTTTATGAGCGCAGCTTTCACACTTCACGGCATCTGTGTTTCCGGACCTACATACAAAGTAGCGCTCTATCTTTCGTTGGCGGGCGTGCCGTTTGATTTTGTGTATGGCGTGCTTGATTATGCCGCTGCCGGCGGC
The DNA here is from genome assembly GCA_031430295.1 of Phyllobacterium sp. GTDB lineage: Bacteria > Pseudomonadota > Alphaproteobacteria > Rhizobiales > Rhizobiaceae > JANMEX01. The sequence goes on along the minus strand of JANPBE010000713.1, from coordinate 5,225 downwards.
ATTGAGTTGAAACCATACCCAAAAGTACGGGCATTCATGAAGCGTATTCAAGCCAAGGCTGGTTTCGGCTCGCCGATGGACATCATACCAAAAGCAAGCCGAACTCTGTAACAATCAATTGACTGAGAGGACTTTTTTGCTGATCACTTTATCAGCATTCGACCTTACTTTGGTCCCGACTTTGTAAGATTGGCATCCTGTGCCGTCCGCGTTACACAGATATTTAGGGTCGTCCTTTCCTTTACGGCACTCCATGCCGCCGGATATATTTTTGCAATCATACCCGTCTTTTTCGAGGTCCTTTTGCGTTTTTGCCGCAAGCGCCGCGGTTGAGGCCGCAGCGACCAGCACTGTTGCTAGCACTGCTTTTTGTACGTATCGTACCAATGAATGCTTCAATTCGGCGCTCCTTGTTGCAGAAGTTCTGGCACAGACATGATCGATTTTTGCTGTCCTACTTTCACTGACTTTTTCGGCGTCTGACAGGTGATGCATTGGCAATTGCCGATAAGCGGACATGAAATGATTTGGCCGTTCACAACAATAATCGTTTCACCATTTGTTGAGATTGTGATTTTGCAGTTCTTGTTTTTATTGCAAGTTTTAACAGCGCTGTCTGCGTCTACGGCAAATGCCGGGAGTATTTGGGCGGCAAGCGCTACTGCACCAACCAGGGCATAAATAATATTTTTCATAACCATCTCCTCTCGTTGGTAATTACGCCTATTGTGCTTTTGTGATCTTTGGATTGAAAATCCCGTTTAAGTCATTTGAACGGGGTGGCACTTTAACAGGTACGAAGCCTTCGCATTGTGCTTCCATGTTACATACAACAGCGCAATTGCCGCCTTTGCCATCGCAGTTTGCCTTAACGCAAGAATAGCCATTATCGTTGCTCCAAAATACGCCACCCGATGCGGCGCAAATGGATTGTAACTGTGCTGGACTCACTTTTCGGGAAATGCCGACTTTGCGGGCCTGCGCTATTTCTAATGTAGCAATCATACTGATCGCCGAGAGCGTTAAAACCAAAATACGTTTCATCCTAGTCTCCAAACTGTCCCTATGGGGTCATAAAATCATGATACCATGCGGCGATCATCACCCGTGCGGGGGATGGATGACGATTTTAGACAATTGTCGGAGGCGTCAGCTCGCGGATCAGTAGCGCTAGTGCGCGTTGGTCTTGCGTATTGGTTTTGTCATAGATTGCTGAGAGCTGAGTCTTAATCGTGCCGTCAGCAACGCCTGCCTCATGGGCAATTTCGTGGCGGGACCGGCCACTAGCGACTTGCGTGGCAACCCGTTTCTCAGCGGCTGTTAGGCCGAAAAGTGCGGCTATGGCATCCATAGCCGGTAGTGGTGCATTACCCGCTGCCGCGATGAAAACGGCGGCGGCGGCGCGCTGAGAGACGCGCTGTGACGGGTCACGCTGCGCAAGAGGCATGACATGGGCAACGCACGGTGTTTGCGTGTTGGACAGGGGCACGTTGATGCCAATGGGGCCAAGCGCAAATTCATCCTTCACACCCGTTGTGACGGCGTTGGTTATGGCGCGGTGACAATGCTGATAGGGGAAGTTCAATTGGCCGCGCAGCGAGTTCACCATTGATTTGCTTTCCAGCAGCTTTTCAGCCGCAAGATTGGCGAAAATAATGTGCATATCTGCCGACACAATGAGCACGGGGTGGTGAAGCGTATCGACCACATCACGGAAGATTTCGCCTTTGCGACGCTCGCTTTCAAACAAATCGCCAATGGTAACAGCGCGCCGGATGTGGGGCGACAGTGTTGAAACCAGATTGATATCTGCGGCGTTGATTTGCGGGCGGTCTGTGTGGGTGATGATAATCATATTACCCACACGGCCGGGCTGTTTCATAACGGGCAGCCAAAAACAATCATCAATATTATTGGGTACGGCCCATTCGCGGGCCATATCGCTATTTAGCCAAATGTCGCGCGTTTCAGGGCCTTGCAGTGCGTAGATGGAATCAATGGTAAGGGGCACGTCCAGTTCCATTTTAGGAACGGCCGAATAGAAGGGCATATCGTTGGCATAATGAGTGAGAAGAGGTTGCAGTACCTCTTGATTGCCGCAGGCGACTGAGAAACGCGGCGTGTTAAGGTCTGTGTCAATGATGGCAAGCGTTGCCAGATAGCCGTCGCACGCGATGCGAACGTCGTCCAGCGCATCTTGCCAAAGCGTGGCGTCGGGGATGCAATCGTAAATGGTTCCCACCAAATTGGACAGATGCGCTGCTGATGGGGACATGCTCATTTTTGGTCTCAATTGTTGGTTTGACACTACGCTTTATGCGCGCGTTGACAAGAACTAACCTTGGGTAATGGAACGGCCCGTGAATGGTGCGTTCATGCAGTGTTCAGCAATTTGAATCTTATGGACTTGCTCAAATGTTCACGGCATAAGTTGGTAAGTTATTGCTTTACCATAACCCACCCAAGAATGAGGCTAATATGACCGTACGCTTGCTTGCCGCTATGTTGATGTTTCTAGCCAATGCGGCAGTTGCACAGGATGCGGTTAGTCCGCTGGCAGACAAAGCTGGGCTGTTTGAAGGTACGATTGGGAAGGCGAAGGTTTTGGTTTTGATTGATGGTGATGGCAGTCGCTATAGCTATCCAAAGGCTGCGGCGGATATTGGCCTAACGCTAAAGGATGCTGGCGCGACGGTTCAGTTCACTGAGACTTTGTTTGTGGGCGCTAGCCAAGAAGATTTGGCTGGTGAGCGCAAGGATACCATCACAGGTGAGTGGGATGTTTCATTTAAGGGCGATGCAGTCAGCGGCAAATGGACATCTGCCAAGACTGGCAAGAGCGCGCCAATTGCGCTGACGCGCGTGACTGGCGATAGTGCTGATGGCGATGCTGAGGTGCGTATAAAGCAATATGGCGAGATGTGGCTGAAGAACGTTGATCTGAATGTCGCTGACACTGATATCAAGCCTTCGCAGTTTGGTTCGGTTCAGGTGGGTTGGGTGAAGGATTCGGTTTTTGGAGCGACATACCCGACGCTTCTGGCCTATCCTGATACGGGAAAAATGGCGGCAATCAATACTTTCCTGTCAGACCAGCATCGCAAGGCTGTTCTTGATGTGAGGGAATGTCAGGCGGGGTTGGCATTTATGGCGGATGCCGCGACGTTGAACAAAGGCGAGCCGAAAGATCCAGAATATCAATATGCGCTGACTTATGCCACGCCGACCGTGCTGAGCATGGTGGAAAGCGGATCAGTGTTTTGTGGCGGAGCGCATCCGGCAAATTACGTGCGGCCAATACTGTTTGATTTGGGTGCGCTGGCGGACATATCGTCAAACTATTGCGGCGATGAGGGTGATTGCGCGCAGATGAATAAAAGCGGGCTTGGCACGCTGATTGCGCTGAAAACTCCCGAGCAGCGCAGGGCGTTCAACACACTATGGTGGGATCGCTGGAACGCAGCTGCAAAGGTGGTCGCTGCCAAGGGCGGCGAAGATGGTGATTTGGCTACCGAGTGCATGGAGGGCTTTGAAAATGAAAAGCCGTTGGCCGAGCGCACGGCATCATTCTCGCTGACGCCTGAAGGACTGGCCGTGACGCGCACGGATTTCTCTAGCGCCGCTGCCGTTTGTAACTTTCAGGACGGGTATAATCCGATTGTGATTTCGTGGGCTGACATAAAGCCATACTTAGCGGTGGGGCAAACACTTTTGGTCGATGAAATCAAATAGATAATGCCGGACTGTGGCAGTCTGGGCGATAGACAAATCACACAATTATCGCCATAAGCGGTGCAGAGTTTTAAGGCTGATAAAATGAAACAATTCTTCTTGCAGTTTTTCACATGGTGGAACGGTCAAACGTTGGGCACGCGCTTTCATACATGGCGCAACGGCACACGTGTAGGGCAAGATGAAGTGGGCAATACCTACTATACCGGTGGCAAAGACTCGGAAGGCCGCACGCGGCGCTGGGTGATTTTCAACGGCTATTCTGAGGCGACAGCTATTCCTCCAGGATGGCATGGGTGGATGCATCATCGCACGGATGTTGCGCCGTCGGACCAGAATTATGTCGCCAAAGACTGGCAGAAACCGCATGTTTCCAATCAGACCGGCTCGGCCAATGCCTATCGCCCTGAAGGGTCAATGGCCAAGGGTGGCAATCGTCCCAAGGTAACTGGCGACTATGATGCTTGGACACCGGGCCGCTAAAACTGCCATTTCTGTGTGCCTATCGCGATTTTCCTTTGTCGCGCTTGGCTTTGCCACAATTTACGGTTAACCGACTGTTGAGGCTGATGCGGTTACCGTGTCGGCACGTTATTTGCGCATGGTAGCTTTGAAATGAATTTTCGGAAGTCGGCAGCTCTGTTCCTTCTTGCCCTTGTGGCATTTATGCCTTTGAACAGGGCTATTGCGCAGGAAGATAGTACCGAACAAGACACAGGTGAGGCAGATGCCCCAGCGGGAGCCAAAGCTCCTGTTGTCGTTGATGGTCCGAAGGACAAGAAAAACCCTGTCGCCGAGTTTTCCGGTCTTGATAAAATTACCGGCCGTATCATCACCTTTGATGTTTATATTGGCGAGACAGTGCAGTTCGGCGCACTACAAGTGACACCGCGCGTTTGCTATTCACGTGCCGTCAGCGAAACGCCGAAGACAACCAGCTTTGTGGAAGTTGATGAAATTACGCTGGATCGCAAAATCCGCCGGATATTTACTGGCTGGATGTTCGCTGATAGTCCAGGTCTCAATGCTGTTGAGCATCCGGTTTATGACGTGTGGCTGAAGAGCTGCAAGGATAAGTCCGACGTTCCCCCACCACCGAAGAGCTGATTGAAAACACGCTGCCACGGCCAACTAGCGCAATTCTCCTGCGCTTCCGGTGCTCACGTACTTAAGTACGCTCCGCTCCAGTGCTCGGATAATCACGCTATTTGACTCATGGCAGCGTGTTTTGAACCAGCACTTGGTAGCCATGAGAAAAAATCATTAGAATGAATCGCTTACGGGTAAAACTTCGCGCTGCCTATTAAGGCCGTCGCGAGCAGTTTTTCGTACTCTTTGCGAGGCACATCTACGGCGCCGAAGCGTTTTAGGTGATCGGTGGTGAACTGTGTATCGAGCAGTGTGAAGCCGCGAGCACGCAGACGTTCGACTAAAATCACTAAGCAAACTTTGGACGCATCGGTTTGGCGCGAGAACATGCTTTCACCGAAGAA
>JANPBE010000712.1:0-5018 GCA_031430295.1 Phyllobacterium sp. | reverse complement strand
TCCTTCGGGTCGGCGTCAATGCGGGCTTGCAGCACCTTCGGATCGCCCATTGTGGCTGCTTGCTCATGCAACGCAATCTTAGTCTGGGCGGAAACAACTTCGGGAGCAGACTGTTTGGCTTCCGGCACTTGCGCGAGGACTTCCTTGGCTTGGTCCAGTTGGCCACCGGCAATCAAACATTCGGCCAGACCGGCAAGCGCCTTTTCATTCTCCGGCTGGACTTGGATCACAGCATCAAAAATCGGGTACGCAGTTTCATAATCGCTTTTAGCCAAGGCTTCGAGTCCCGTTTCCAGCGCCGCAGTCAACTCCAGTTCACTGGGGGCAGGACCGGCAACACGGGCGATAAACTCTCTAATTTTGCCGTCCGGCTGCACGCCCATAAAACCATCAACAGGCTTACCATTTTTGAACGCTATGACAGCTGGAATGGACTGAATGCCGAGTTGACCGGCAATTGACGGATGATCATCAATGTTCATTTTGACCAGCTTCACGCGGCCTTGCGATTCGCTAACGACGCGCTCCAACACAGGCGCTAACTGCTTGCACGGTCCGCACCATGGCGCCCAAAAATCAACCAGCACCGGCTGATTGCGGCTGTCGGCAATAACCTCTTGCGGGAAGCTTTGCGTCGTAACATCGCGAATTTCGCCTGGCGTCGCCATTTCAACAGGCACAGGCACTTGTTCAACAGGTGTAAGCGCTTGGCTGGCGGTGTTGACCGTTACATTGCTTGGCGCATAGCTCGTGCCATAGGGATTGTCGGTGCTCATGTAATTTCATCTCCATGGGCAAAAAACACTGCCCGTCTTATTTCAAGTATCCGTCAAGTCGTAGTTATTGGGCCAATTTCAAGATCTGCGGCTCATGGCCCGTTGCTTTGAGAAATATTATCAGGTCGGCAGACGCAATCGTCGTTGTGGCGGTATTAATCAGCGGATGGCAATTGATAAGCGTGTTTTGCATCAGCCCTTCATCCAAGAAAACTTGCACTTTAAGTTCCGTATCATTGATCGGCCCAAACGCCGTCACAGCGCCCGGCGTCACGCCCAATAATTCCAACAGGGCTTCTGGCTTACCGAAGGAAACCTTGCTGGCAGCACCAATGAGATGATGGATAGTTTTCAAATCTACCACCGCGTTTTCATCGACGGTTAGCAGGAAATAATTGTCTTTCTTGTCTTTAAGAAACAAGTTCTTGGTATGGCCGCCCGGCAGTTCGCCCCGCAGGCTTTGCGAATCCGCTACCGTGAAAAGTGGCGGATGGCTAATTGTTGCCACCTCGATCCCCAGAGAATCGAGAAATCGGAACAGTTGCTCCATCGTTTTGGGCGGTTGTGACATGATAACCTGACTAATTTGCGTTATGTATAATGGCGTTTAGCGATTTGGCACCGCTCACTCAAGATAAACCTTCGGGCAAAAATCCGCATATCGGGGTGTTTTTGCTGTTGCATTCGCCTCGCTCTTCCGCCATATAGCGCTCGCTGCAGCTTGAAAAATGCTGCTAGAGCGGGTGTAGCTCAGGGGTAGAGCATAACCTTGCCAAGGTTAGGGTCGAGGGTTCGAATCCCTTCGCCCGCTCCAGTTTCTCTTCTTAGAGATCAGCGTCAAAATAGGCCGCCGCAAGGCGGCTTTTTTGTTTTTATTTATCCTTTAGACTATTACCACTAGCTTTATCTAAGGCACATTCCCATTGTTCTGCTGCGTCGATACATCACAAAACTGAAAGCTCATCCATGTCTCTAAAGCCAGATTTGAAATCGTCCCCTCTAACAAACTGGACCGGATTTCACGGATTGCCGGACTTTAGCCATGTCAAAGACGATGAGTTCAAGGCCGTGTTTGATGCAGCCATGGCCGCGCATAATGCCGAAATTGATGCGATTGCCGATATCACCGACGAGCCGACGATAGACAACGTTCTTGTTCCCTTGGAACTGTGTGGTGAAGCGCTGGGCCGCGTTTCAGGCATATTTTGGCTGAAAGCCGGTGCACATTCCAATCCAGAGATTGAGGCGCTGGAGCGCGAAATTGCGCCCGCCATGTCACGGCATTATTCTGCACTGTCGATGAATGCCAAGCTGTTTGCCCGCATTGACGGGCTCTATCAAAAGCGCCACGCACTCAACTTGGATGTGGAGACACTGCGTGTGATTGAACGTAGCTGGAAAGGCTTTGTCCGTTCTGGCGCGTTACTCAAGGGTGAAGATCAAGCCCGCCTTGCCACAATCAATGAGACGCTGGCCTCGCTCGGTGCCGCGTTTGGGCAAAATATTCTGGCAGACGAAAAGGTCTTGGCGCTTTTATTGGAAAGCGAAGCGGATTTGGCTGGTCTGCCGGACTGGCTAAAGGCCGCGATGGCAGGCGCTGCAACGGAGCGCGGTCATGAGGAACAATATGCCGTCACGTTGTCACGCTCGATCATTGAACCGTTTCTCAGCTATTCCAGCCGCCGCGATTTGCGCGAGAAGGCTTTCGGCGCATGGGTGAAGCGCGGCATGAATGAGGGCGCCAATGACAATCGCCCACTCGTCGCGCAGACGCTTGAGCTTCGCGCAGAAAAAGCCAAGCTCTTAGGCTACCCAAGTTTCGCCGCCTTCAAGCTCGACGATACCATGGCGAAAACGCCTGCCAATGTGAATGATTTGCTCGCCAATGTCTGGGAGCGGGCCGTGAAACGCGCGGGCGAGGAAGAGATTGCGCTGGCGGAACTTGCTGCCAGTGAGGGCTCGAACCACGATATACTGCCATGGGATTGGCGCTTTTTTGCCGAGAAACTGAAAGCCCAGCGCTATGCGTTCAACGAAGATGAAACCAAGCCCTATTTGGAAATTGGCCGCATTATCGAAGCCTGTTTCGCCGTCGCCACGCGCCTGTTTGGATTGAAATTTGAAGAGCAGCACGGTGTAGCCGCCTGGCATCCGGATGTGCGCACATTCACGGTGTCAGATGCCAACAGTAAGCCTGTCGGCCTTTTCCTCGGTGACTATTTTGCTCGCTCGTCTAAGCGTTCAGGCGCATGGATGAGCAGTTTGCAGGACCAGTATCATCTCAATGACGGGCAGTTGCCGATTATTTATAACGTCATGAACTTCGCCAAAGCCAGCGATGGCAAACCTTCATTGCTGTCGTTTGACGATGCGCGGACCTTGTTCCATGAATTTGGTCACGGGCTGCATGGACTGCTTTCTAACGTCAAATGGCCGTCGGTCTCCGGCACATCCGTGTCGCGCGATTTTGTGGAATTGCCGTCCCAGCTATACGAACATTGGCTCACCGTGCCGGAGGTTTTGGCCAAACACGCCGTCCATATTGAGACGGGAGAGGCTATGCCGAAGGCACTGATAGATAAGCTCACTGCGGCCCGCAATTTCAATTCCGGCTTTGATACTGTTAGCTTTGTATCATCGGCCATTGTGGACATGGACGCACATCAATCCGGTGAAACCAGTGATCCAATGGCGCGTGAGGCTGCTGTTTTGCAATCGCTCACCATGCCGAAATCCATCGTTATGCGCCATCGCACCCCGCATTTCGCCCATGTCTACGCAGGCGACGGCTATTCCGCCGGTTACTATTCTTACATGTGGTCGGAGGTGCTGGATGCGGATGCTTTTGCCGCGTTTACCGAAACAGGTGATGCCTTCAACGCTGATATGGCTGCCAAGCTGAAGCAGTTTATCTATTCGTCCGGCGGCTCAATGGACCCCGAAGATGCCTACAAAGCATTTCGCGGCAAACTGCCTAATTCTGATGCAATGCTCGCAAAGCGCGGGCTTGGTTGACGGGCGCTCTGCCCGCACACCGGTAATAATGTGTCTCAAATACCATAATACGACCTAAATCTTGGTCAAAATTGCACTATCTGTGCTTTTTAGTTGCATTTGGTTACACTTGGACATTTATCACTCATTAAGCATGTTACGTGTAAGTTGCTGTTTTGAAAACCAGCACTATCGATCTGGGGAGACTATTGAGATGCAGACCATTCACAAAAGCGCCGCGCTGGCCGCCCTCTCAATGTTGCTTTTGGCTGGTTGCCAATCAACCCGTATGGACAGCATTGATACCGCGCCAACGCCGGTCTATGCCGCGCCTGCTGGAACGGTGACGCAAAACCAATTGCCGGCACCAACTTCCCCTGCGCCCGTCATTGCCGGACAAACCACGCCGGGCGTTATCGCGCCGGGCATGACCGACCCGAGCGCTTTCCCAGCGGCTCCGACCGCACCAAACGCTCCCGCAGCAGGCACCCAGCCTGTGCAAGTGGCTTCCGCTGGCGGTGCTGATGTGACTGTTAGCAGTGTTGCCGGTGTTTGGAGCGTGTCTCTTGCCGGTCAAAACTGTAAAGTGGCAACGCCGCAAACTAAATATGGCCAAGGCTTCCGCGCTGGTCCTTTGAAGTGCCCGGGCGAAATGGCAAACGTCAAATCGTGGAATGTCGCTGGCAAGCAGCTTTCGCTTTACGATGAAAGCGGAGCGACGATTGCGCGCCTGTTCACCACGACTCCCGGCCGTTTCGATGGCCAGACCACTGGTGGCTCGCCAATTAGCCTTAGCCGCTAACTTATAGTTTCATCAAACGGCGGGCTTGATGCCCGCCGTTTGTCTTTTCCGCTCCAACTGTGAGCCTGCCCTATGCCGGACATGACCGGAGCCTCAGTTCGCCGCCTTTATGATGCCCGTGTCGCGCAAGGAATTGTGCAGGATGATAGCGCGCAGCGCGGCCTTTGCGACCGGCTGGACCGCATTATCCATGACCTTGTGACCACTCAGAAAACCAGCGGCGCAAAATCCTCGCCGCTTGGCTGGTTGTTTTCCCGCAAGGCAGAAACCAAACCGGTGCGCGGTCTTTATATATATGGCTCGGTCGGGCGCGGCAAAACCATGCTGATGGATTGGTTTTTCGAGTTGTGCCCGATCAAATCCAAGCGCCGCGCACATTTCCACGCCTTTATGCAAGATGTGCATTTGCGCATCCACGAGCATCGCCAAGCGTTCAAGTGCGGTGA
>JANPBE010000711.1:0-1002 GCA_031430295.1 Phyllobacterium sp. | reverse complement strand
ATTATTTCGAGGCCGTGAACGATAATGGCAAGGATGTGAAAATGGGTCGGCCGGCGAATTTACGCGGCACGTTTGATGGCAAAATATTGGTTGTGACGTTTGATAATGCCCCTGTCGAACCAGTGCTGATCAAACGCAAAGTGTCTTTTGGTATTTATGATCCGACTTTTTATACTTCTATTGATTTTGTCGATGACAGTGATATTTCCATAACCGGCCTAACGCCAAATTGTAAGACCGCTGTTATTCGCCCCGATGGCGACGAGGCGATAGCCGCTAATCAATCTAAGCTAACAGATGCTTTTTTCAGTGATCCGCAAGGCACTGATATGGCAAAGATTTTTGCCACTAGATTGGAAGTGACATGCAATTAGTGGCGTTGAGACGCAGAACACTGTTGGCACTATTTTTTGTGATAGCAGGCGTTGGCGTAGCTGCTGCGGGAAGTTCTCTGGGTATTGGCACTAATGAAGTTTCCCTGCAACCACATGGCATTTTTGGTGGTTTTTTTGGTTGGATCAACGGGCAACAAAGAGAATTCTACCGCTCCATGACTGGCGCTTTGAAAGCAATGCGTGATGATGGCTCGAAAGCCTGGCTGCTGGTTGGCTTGTCATTTGCCTATGGAATATTTCATGCTGCTGGACCGGGACATGGCAAGGCTGTGATATCGTCCTACATGGTGGCAAATGAAGTTACCCTGCGGCGGGGCATATTGCTTTCGTTCATTTCGGCGTTTTTGCAGGCAATATCTGCGTTGGTTATTGTCGGATTAGCGTTTCTGGTTCTGCGTGGCACAACTATTTCTATGGATGATGCGACGCACGCGCTGGAAGTCGCCAGCTTTGCGATGATTACGGCCTTTGGTGCTTACTTGCTGTGGACCAAGATATTTGGTCGGGGCGACGGCCATAGCCATGCGGATCATGCGCATGTCCACATCCACGATGAAAACTGTGACCATGGCTACGGGCATAATCACGATGCGGCGGGCCATAATCT
>JANPBE010000710.1:0-1514 GCA_031430295.1 Phyllobacterium sp. | reverse complement strand
GCATCGTTGAAGTGGTGTCCGGTATGCCGATCGATAGGTTTCTTGCGACGCGGATATTCGAACCGCTTGGCATGACCGACACTGGGTTCTCGGTGCTGGACTCAGGGCTCAGCCGATTTCCTCCACTCTACTTGGCTACTGCTGGCGACATGGTATTGCATGAGGCACCGGAAGTTTCGGCGTGGCGGCAAGACAAGGTCGATACGTTTTGCGGCGGCGGTGGGCTGGTTGGAACAATAGACGACTATTGGCGATTCGCCGAAATGCTGCGCAATGGCGGTGATTTGGCCGGTGAGCGCATCCTCAGTCCCCGCACTTTGCGATTGGCAGCGCGCAATCACTTACCGGGCGATCTCGCGTCGATTGCCACCGAGGTTTGGTCCGAAACCCAGTTTGACGGCGTGGGTTTTAGCCTTTTGGGCTCCGTAGTCCTGGATCCAGCCAAGGCACAAATTTCTGCGCAAGTCGGCGACTATGGCTGGGGCGGCGCTGCCGGCACTTTTTTCTGGGTGAGCCCTGCGGATGACATGGTTGTCATTCTATTCACCCAACTGCTACCTTCGAGCGCCATTCCTGTTCGCAAAGAACTGTGCGCCCTTGTTCACGGTGCTCTAACGGGAGCCTGAGTGTCGTTGAAGAAACTGCGCGGATCGATGCTTAGTTTGGCAGGCATCAGCTTCGAACCTAATCACCCATACACCTCTTTTAGCGCGCATAAGCAAGTGTGTCACGTTACGAGCAATCGATATCTCGCGCAATGCAACGTGATAGGGAGCTAAGAGTTCTCTGTTTAATAGCTTGTTAACCAGTCAACCATTCTAACTACTTGCAGAAAGCCGTCATCAGAGGCGCAAAGCCAGCTGGTTCACTTGAGGGAGTGGCTCCTCGCTGCGTGAGACGACGACATGCCCACCATATGTGAAACTCACCAAATCGCCGATCCGAGTTTACTAAAAGCCCGCTGCGGTAAAAACCGTGCGGGCTTCTTGTTGTTTCGTTCACGATGGAAAGCCACTGGCCCGCCTCATGTGAGTAGATCAGCCCTTTTTGGGCACTGTCTTAAATGGGCTGCTTGATAGATCCTTGATCGGATCCCCAGATTTTGCCGCTGCCTTTGCCTTATCGGCTGCTTTTGGCTTCTTGGTTTCTTTGTTACTTTTCATTTGACCCTTGGCCATCTTAGTCTCCCTTAGTGCGCGCTAATTCGGCGCAATTATCACACGATTTTTGATTTTCAATCAATCATATTCTTGTTATGGGCTCCAAGTTCTCGATTATTGTGCCCATATTTAACCCAAGAGATAATAAAAAACCCCGCAGCCTCAAAGGTGCGGGGTTCTTATTGCGCGTTAAGCGCCAATCTCTATTGCCTCTTTTAAGTCTATCAACGATGCCCGTACATCCGGGGTCAAAGTCTTAAAGATAGTCAAATCAGAGGCTTAGCCCAATTCGTGTAACGTGCGCTGAAATAATCAGCGCAACACATTAGATGAGCTTGAGGTTGTCAGCTGACA
>JANPBE010000709.1:0-6091 GCA_031430295.1 Phyllobacterium sp. | reverse complement strand
CGCGAGCCTTGTTTTGTTCCGCTCGCCTTGTTATCTATAGGTCGAATTAACATCTGGGCCTTGAACCCAAGTCGAAGGAATCTCCCCATGTCCGCCATCAATTCTTGGATCGAAAGCGAAGTGAAATCTAATGACGTCGTGCTGTTTATGAAAGGCACGCCAGACTTTCCACAGTGTGGTTTTTCTGGCCAAGTCGTGCAGATCTTGGACCATGTTGGCGTTGATTATAAGGGAATTAACGTACTTTCGTCTGATGACCTTCGCAACGGCATTAAAGATTATTCCAACTGGCCGACCATTCCTCAACTCTATGTAAAGGGCGAATTTGTTGGCGGTTGCGACATTGTGCGAGAGATGTTTCAGCAGCAAGAATTGCAAGATTTCATGGCAGAAAAAGGCGTCGCGATTAAAAGCGCAGCTTAATATTATTCAATGAATTGAACAGGTTCCGCGAGTTCGCGGAATCAATTTGAAAGCGCTGGTCCTCCCCGGCGCTTTTGCTATTTTTATGAAAGCATTTCAAAAATGAATGCACCCATCAAAAGCCCTGATGTCTTCCCTCTCAAAATAGGTCGCGGCGAATTCATCGCCATGATTGCCGCGCTCATCGCCATCAACGCACTCGCCATCGACGTGATGCTGCCCGGCATGAGCCAGATAGGCGCAAGTCTTGGTGTCACGGACCCCAATCAGCGCCAATATGTTATCTCGGCCTACCTGCTGGGATTTGGCGTCACACAACTGATCTTTGGCCCTCTTTCAGATCGCTATGGCCGCCGCGGACCATTGCTCATCGGTATCGCAGTTTACGTTCTGGCGGCCATCAGCTGCGTGTTCGTTCCTGCATTCACACCGCTGCTTTTGCTCCGCGTCATTCAAGGCGCGGGCGCGGCTGGCACACGCGTCATAGCGATTGCCATCGTGCGCGACGTATTCGGCGGCCGGCAAATGGCCGAGGTGATGTCTCTGGTTATGACCGTGTTTATGATCATGCCCGTCGTCGCACCTAACATTGGACAGCTCATATTGCTGTTCAGCGAATGGCATATGATTTTCGTATTCATGGCCGTAACCGCAATCATTATTGGCATTTGGGCATTGAACCGTCTTCCAGAAACACTGCATCCAGAAGACCGTCGTCCCTTCACACTCGCCTCTGTCGCCGCCGGCTTCATGGTGGTTATGACCAATCGCCTATCGCTTTGGTACACGCTGGCAACATCAGTGATTTTCGGCGCACTGTTCGGCTTCATCAATTCCGCGCAGCAAATTTATGTTGGCATTTACGGCCTCGGCGTCTGGTTTCCAGTCGTGTTTGCGGGCGTTGCAGGCATGATGTCGATTGCCTCATTTGCGAACTCAAAGCTGGTCGTTCGCCTCGGTATGCGCCGCCTGTCGCACGCTGCTGTGCTTGGCTTTATCGCTTCGTCTGCTGTCATGGCAACACTAGCCTACTTGGGGCCTGTTCCTTTGCCACTCTTCCTTGGCTTGTTTGCAATGGCGATGGTGTGCTTCGGCGCTATCGGTTCGAACTTTAATTCGATTGCCATGGAGCCGCTGGGCCATATGGCAGGCACAGCATCCTCTGCTCAAGGCTTCTTCCAAACCATCGGCGGCGCACTTGTCGGAGCGGCGATTGGCCAGCAGTTTGATGGAACAGTGTTGCCAATTTCGCTCGGCTTCTTCAGCGTTGGCGTCTTGGCATTGATATTCGTGCTGATTGCCGAAAAGGGCAAGCTATTCAGCGTCGGCGTTCAAAAATAAAAAATATGCCCGGATGGGCCTCCGGGCATATTCGTCGCTAATAATGCGGCTAATTACTTAGCCTTCATCACAGCAATCTTCTTGTGCGCTTTTTTCATGTGATGATGCACTTTTGCCTTAACAGCAACAACTGACTTGGCTGGCGCTGTAATTGCAGGCTTGGCAACAGGAGCCAGCGCCGCAGCATTGGCAGCAGGAGCAAAAACAGCGAACGCGATGACAGCGGCGAGAGCGATACGTGACTTCATGATAGTCTCCAATTGGATAATTGATTAAGACAACGAAGACGGAGGAGCATGAAAGCTAAGATTGGGAAGCTGCTTACCATGTCTTTTCTGCGCTTGTCTGTCACGCCGATTGGCCTGACAATCACTACCTAACGGGACTACCTTGCGCGAAACTGGCGCGATAATTACAAGTTTGTATACTTGGACTATCCACCAAAAATCGACCACCCAGTCCTCTTTGCCAGCATCTCCAAAGCCAGTGAACCGAGAAGTGAATTGCCAACAGCATTCAAGCCCGGCGACCAAACTGCAATTGCAGCTTTCCCCGGCGCTATCGCCAAAATACCACCGCCAACGCCGCTTTTCCCTGGCAAACCAACACGATAGGCAAAGTCGCCAGAGCCATCATAATGGCCACACATCAGCATTAGCGCATTGATACGCCGCGCCCGCTCGCGCGAGACAACCTGATGCCCAGTCACAGGATTAACGCCATTATTGGCCAGAAATAGCCCTGCTTGCGCCAACTGCTGGCAAGACATCGCCAGCGCGCATTGGTGAAAATAAACGCCGAGCACCATCTCCGTGCTGTGATGAAGATTGCCAAAACTGCGCATAAATTCCGCCAGCGCAATGTTGCGATGACCCGTCTGCGTTTCCGACGCCGCCACTGCCGGATCAATCGAAATTGTCTCATCATTAGCCAAAAACCGCACAAACTGCACGATCTCGCCGATGGCTTCCTTAGGGCGATGGCCACTCAATATTACATCAGCGACCGCAATCGCACCGGCATTGATGAAAGGATTGCGAGGAATGCCGCGCTCCTGCTCCAGCTGAACAATCGAATTGAACGACGATCCCGAAGGTTCACGCCCTACCCGCTTCCATAAAGCATCGCCAACTATTCCCAGCGCCAAAGTCAGCGAAAATACCTTGGATACGCTTTGAATCGAAAACGGCACATTTGCATTGCCGCAAAATGCAGGCGCGCCATCAAGAGGAATCACCGCCATGCCAAATTGATTGATATCCACTTTTGCCAGCTGCGGAATATAATCCGCAACTTTTCCCTCGCCAAAGCGCGGACGCAGCGTCTCGTGGATTTCATCCAAAATTGTTTGTAGCTGGTTCATATTAGCACCCACTAACAAAAAAGCCGCCGTGGCAATCCACAGCGGCTTTTTCCAAAATCAATCCAGACCCGATTATCGCGAGTAGAATTCGACGACCAGATTTGGTTCCATCTGAACCGCAAATGGCACATCCGAAAGTGTCGGAACGCGCTGATAAGTGGCAGTCTGCTTGTTGCGATCAACGGCGATATAGTCAGGAACATCGCGCTCAGCCAGCTGGCCGGCTTCGATAACGAAAGCCAACTGCTTGGACGATTCCTTCACTTCAATCACATCGCCTGCCTTACACTGGTAAGAACCAATGTTCACGCGGCGACCGTTAACCTTGACATGGCCATGGTTTACGAACTGACGGGCGGCAAAAACAGTCGCCACGAATTTCGCGCGGTAAACGATTGCATCCAAACGTGATTCCAAAATGCCGATCAGCGTTTCACCGGTGTCGCCCTTACGGCGCGCAGCTTCGGTGTAAATCGCGCGGAATTGCTTTTCGGAAATATCGCCGTAATGGCCCTTCAGCTTCTGCTTGGCGCGCAGATGAATGCCGAAATCTGACAATTTGCCCTTACGGCGCTGACCGTGCTGGCCCGGACCATATTCGCGCTTATTGACGGGGGACTTAGGACGACCCCAAATATTTTCGCCCATACGGCGGTCTAATTTATACTTAGCTGACTCGCGCTTGCTCATCGCATTTCCTCAAAAGTTAGAGCCGCGCAGACAATCCGCACGGCGTGGGAAACGCGCCCTCCTCTGAAATCTATTGATCTCTGACAGAATCGGCCACTAAAAAGCGTAAGGGCCAACTCACGGGACACGTAAACGCTCCGGCCATTGCTGGCTGAAGCTGGCGGGTGATTAGGCGAAGCGGTGTGAGATGTCAACATCTAGCAGCATTTCCTTGGCATTGAAAATCTGGTCGCGTCAAAGCCCGCCGATCCCCATGGGGATCAGCGCCACAAACTCGCAAATTTTGATAGTCCCTCAAGACGAATCCTGCCGCTCGCCGGCATAAATCGCCAGCAAATGGCATTCGAGCAGAACCTCGTCGATTTCATCCCTATTGCGCCGACGCGCGGCTGGCGCGGGGCCGGGGCGCATGGGCGAATAGCGGTGGGCCAAGTTTTGCGCATAAGCCAAATCCCGCTGTTCGTACCAGCGTGCAAGACGCTTCGCGTGGTGCGGCAGATTTTCCAGCGCGTGTTTCAGCGCCAGAATACGCAACCCTAGCGAGGTAGCAGGGACAGGCGTTTTGACTGGTGTGTCTGAGTCCTCGCCCGCATAAAACCCGTCCATATCCGGCGCTTCCCGCCCGAATATTTTCAGCGGGTCAATCAAATTAAACGACGGCAGCGCAGGCTCATCGCGCGGATTAGGCCGCGAAAACATAAGAAATTCCGCCAGTCCATCCTTTCGCGCGAGGCGCAGTTTGAACCCGCGCAACGCCATCTCGTGCGCCACAATCATAATCAGCCGCCGCACGGCAGATTCCGCGGGGCGGAGAATTAGAAGCGCACGGCGATACAGAAACAGAGGCAAAGTCACTAGCCGCCCGCCGCTGACCAGCCCAAGCGAACCCATCAGCGCCACAATAATCGTCATGAGCGCGGTGCGATTTCGATCTATGACGAGCGGCCAGTCCATTTTGTTTCCTCATTCAAACTGGCGGTATGATAGATGAGGAATTTGAGGTGTGGATAAAATACCCCAAAAGTCCGTCATACCGGACAAGCGCAGCGCAGATCCGGTATCCAGAGTCGTGAGGTCGAATGATGAAGTGCAATATCGGCGAAATCCCATTAAAATCAAACAGTTAAATGCCAACGCACGTGTGTAATCGCCACTATCCATCTCTGGATTCGCGGGTTCCGCTGCGCGGCCCCGGAATGACGGCAGGTGTAGGGATAAACCAGCGCAATTTCGTTGCTTGGACCATGTAACCAAACACCTCACCACATAATCCGTGCTAAAAAAATCCTAGTCTTTTGGATAGTGCCGCTGCCGCCCAATATACTCGACACTCGCGCCCATGGGCAACGATGGCGACATAATCATGAGCGGGCGTAAAACTTTGAGTTTGGAAGACAGTCTTTTGAAATTGGTGCGGCTGGCAGAATATTCCGGCGACAAAAATTTGCTCGATGCTGCAGTTTGGGCGCTTTATCAGGCATGGGAACTGCGTGAGGCGGCGACAATTGATCCGGAAACGCTGGCGATGATTGGCAGGCTATCGGCAAAGCCAGAGGTCAATAGTTGTGATATGCAGACGCTTTAGTGACCAAGCTCAATGGCCGGACAGCGGTTCATTATGACATTGATGCCCGCTGCCTCAAGCTTTACAGCGGCGGCATCATTGCGGATGCCTAGTTGCAGCCAGACGAGTTTGGGCTTCCACGGCAAGGCCAAAATCTCATCCGCAATGGAGGGAATGGCATCCGACGCGCGGAAGACGTCGATCATATCGACGGGCGCACTCAGATCAGCAAGCGCGGCCACAACTGTCTGGCCCAGAATATCACCACCAGCCTGCCCCGGATTGACCGGTATCACGGCATAGCCGCGCGCAATCAAAAAGCGCATAACGCCGAAACTTGGACGCGCTTCATTGGGCGATGCGCCGACAACGGCAATTGTCTTGACCTTTGCGAGCCAGTCTTGGGTGTGGTTTTGCGGGTAATTATCGTGGTTCATGACATCCTCATCACGCCATTTGCATCAAATCGGGCAAAGGGATTATGCGCGACTTCCCACAAATGTCCCTCAGTATCTTCAAAATATCCGGAATATCCACCCCAAAACACTTTTTCGGCCGGTTTGACGAGTTTTGCACCGCATTTGACGGCATGCGCGAGTGCGGCATCGGCTTCTGCTTCCGATGATACATTATGCGCCAACGAAATGCCGCTGAAACCGGGTTTGCTGTCCTTCACGCCTGCGTCTTTTGCCAGTTCTTCGCGCGGGAAC
>JANPBE010000708.1:0-1039 GCA_031430295.1 Phyllobacterium sp. | reverse complement strand
ATAACGTTTGACAATTTTCTGCGCTTCTTCAAATGGCCATGCTTTAGACTCGCCCGCTGCGGCGAGCATGTCTGGTGTCAGGTGAAGGTCGGGAAGCGCGGAAGAAGTCATGAATAGTCCCTGTGTAGGCTGCCCCGAGCGGGCGCGGGCGGACACTAGAGTATTTCCAAGTGTGAGGGAACATCAAAGGTTCAAGGATTTTGCGACAAAACAACGTGATAGTTTAGGCTCCGTTGGATCTTCCAGTCCTCTGGTCGTCATTCCGGAACTGCGAAGCAGTATCCGGAATCCAGAGGCGTAAAGAACGAGAATTGTATGCAAAGTCAACGAAGCACTTTCAAAATCGAATAATCGACGTTCGGCCAACGCAAGCAATTTCTACCATCCCATCTCTGGATTCCGGGTTCCGCTGCGCGGCCCCGGAATGACGGCATGTAGGGGATGGCCATCCATGCATGGTGATCGCCGATTGGCATTCAACAAAAATTGCCTATAGTGCCTAGCTCAACCCAAGGCACGCCATGTCCGAACCCGCCATCCGGCTCACAGTTTTTCTCGCCATCTTTGCCAGCATGGCGATGTTGGAACTTGTCGCGCCGCGTTTGGAGCGCGACGAGATGCGCGGGGCGCTGAAATCCAAACGTTGGGTGACAAATTTGGCGATGGTGGTTTTATCGTCCGTGGCGCTGCGGATCATCTTTCCGCTGGCTGCCGTTGGCACAGCCACGTGGGTCGCGGGCAAGGGCTGGGGCGTGCTGCCGTTGCTGGGTCTGAACCCGCTCATCTCCGGCATCATTGCTTTCATCGCGCTGGATTTCGCTGTTTGGCTGGAGCATGTTGCCAGCCATAAAGTGCCGCTGTTTTGGCGCATACACCGCGTGCATCATGCCGATATTGGCTTTGATGTGACAACGGCACTCCGCTTCCATCCGGTCGAAATTATACTATCGATGTTTTGGAAGGCGCTCATAATTATTCTGCTTGGCCCCCCCGTGCTCTCGGTTTTAGTCTTTGAAATCGTGCTGAATGGTTCGGCCAT
>JANPBE010000707.1:0-1568 GCA_031430295.1 Phyllobacterium sp. | reverse complement strand
GACGGCAGGCCAATCTAGTCAATTTTCAAACGCAGAAATTATGCGTCAGCAGCAACTTTGGCGCTGACGATTGAATCTGGATCAGACACAGGCTCGCCGCGCTTGATCTTGTCCACAAATTCCATGCCCTGCATCACTTGGCCCCAGACAGTGTACTGACGGTTCAAGAAGGCGGCATCGCCAAAGCAGATGAAAAACTGCGAATTGGCAGAGTTTGGGTTCTGCGAGCGGGCCATGGAAAGCGTGCCGCGACCATGGTTCGTGTTGGAAAACTCGGCCTTCAAGTCAGCTTTTTCTGAGCCGCCCATACCAGCGCGGGACGGGTTGAAATCTTTGCCGCCCTTTTTACCGAACTTCACATCGCCTGTTTGCGCCATAAAGCCATCGATAACGCGGTGGAAAACCACGCCGTCATACGCACCTTCGCGGGCCAATTCCTTAATGCGCTCGACATGGCCAGGAGCCAATTCCGGAAACATTTCAATAACCACAGTGCCCTTGGTAGTTTCCAAAATCAGTGTGTTTTCTGGGTCTTTAATCGTCATAAATTTAGTCCTCTTTGATTTTCAGATTATTTGTCAGCGGCGATCTTAACGCTAATCATCTTGTCCGGATCAGTAACAACACCGTTTTGAGCTTCTTCACCGCGCTTGATTTTATCAACCAGCTCCATACCGGATTCGACCGTTCCGACAACTGTGTACTGGCCATTCAGGAATGCACCGTCACCGAACATGATGAAAAATTGCGAATTTGCAGAGTCTGGCTCTTGCGCACGGGCCATGCCAACTGTGCCGCGCACGAATGATTCCTTGGAAAATTCGGCAGGAATATTTGGTAAATCCGATCCGCCAGTGCCTGCCGCATCCTTGTTGTAGTTCTTGCCCGCATTGCCATATTGGCCATCGCCAGTCTGCGCCATAAAGCCGTCGATCACGCGGTGAAATACAACATCATTGTAAAAGCCCTTGCGCACCAATGCTTTGATTTGCGCTACGTGTTTTGGCGCTAAATCAGGACGAAGTGCAATAGTAATGTCACCGTCCTTTAATTTGATGACCATTGTATCCTCAGGGGCCGCAGCAAGAGCACCGAATGAGAATGTGACAAACAAAATAGCGCTGGCTAAAAGCCGGAACAATTTAGACATGAGTAAACCTTTATTTGTTGAAGTGAGTTTTGAGTGCGGAGGCAACATTTGCAGGCACGAAGCCAGAAATATCACCGCCCATCGAAGCGATTTGGCGCACCAATGTGGCGGTGATATGCCGTGAATTTGGTTTCGCTGGAAAGAATATTGTCCGGATGTGCGGCGCCATTTGTCGGTTCATTCCCGCCATATTCATTTCATAATCAAAATCTGTGCCGTCACGCAGCCCGCGCACTATAATGTTCGCGTTGGCCGTGTTTGCTGCATCTACCGCCAATCCATCAAAGGATTGAACCGATACGTCACCAACGCGTGCTGGAAAGGCAGCGTGCAAAGCATCCAGAATTAGCGCAGCCCGCTCAGCAAAATCAAACAGCGGCTTCTTGCCAGCATGAACGCCAATCGCCACCACCAATTT
>JANPBE010000706.1:0-2883 GCA_031430295.1 Phyllobacterium sp. | reverse complement strand
CGTGAAAAGTCCTAAAAGCGCCTAAGCGCTGCAACTCGTACCACCGGAAGCCCAGCGTGTGACGTCAGATTGGATACGGGGCGCGAGTACGCTTTGCGCCAGTGGGCCGAAAGTCTGCACGGATTTTCCGTTGGCAGTAATTACCAACTTCGGCAACGCTTGCGGCTTACCCTTGGGGATAATCAAAATGCGCGGTGTACCTGTGGTGTCGAGCTCAGGAATAATGCCGTATGCGTCAAACGCTTTATCGGCTTTCCAGCATTCATAAGCCTTTGCGTTGATGCGCTGGAGGGATGAAACCGCGACTGCGTGACTGTTCGGCTTAACAATACGCACCGTCGGCGCACGTGATTGGCAGGCGGAAAGCGAGGCGATGAGTGTCATAAGCGCGATAAGTTTGTTCATGCTGCTAGTCCCAGAGCACTTTCAAACAGGCCGCGCCCGTCTGTACCGCCGTGCGCCGCTTCAATGAGATTTTCCGGATGCGGCATTAGGCCAAGCACATTGCCGCGTTCAT
This sequence comes from Phyllobacterium sp., assembly GCA_031430295.1. Taxonomy (GTDB): domain Bacteria; phylum Pseudomonadota; class Alphaproteobacteria; order Rhizobiales; family Rhizobiaceae; genus JANMEX01. The sequence continues at coordinate 2,366 of JANPBE010000706.1, read as the reverse complement.
TCATGATGCCTGCAATATCGTTGATCGAGCCGTTGGGGTTCGTGCCATCGGCGTAGCGGAACACCACTTGGCCATTGCCTTCGATGCGCTTTAGCGTTTCAGCATCCGTGAAATAATTGCCATCATGGTGCGCGACAGGGCAGCGCAAGATTTGGCCTTCGCTATAGTTTTTGGTGAAGCTGGTTTTCGCGTTAGCGACTGACAATTTGATTTCGCGGCACACGAATTTCAGCGATGTGTTGCGCATAAGCGCGCCGGGCAACATGCCCGCTTCGAGCAATATTTGGAACCCGTTGCAAACGCCGATGACTGTTACGCCCTTGTCCGCAGCCGCTTTGACCGCCTGCATGACAGGCGAGCGAGCAGCAATCGCGCCGCAGCGCAGATAATCGCCGTAGGAAAAGCCGCCGGGAATAACGATCAAATCCACATCCGGAATGCTGGTATCGGTCTGCCAGACAGTGGCTGGCGCTTTGCCGCCAATCTTGGTCAAAGCAGCGATCATATCGCGGTCACGGTTAAGGCCCGGAAGCAGGACTACGGCTGATTTCATGGAGGAGATTCCTGAAAGAGTTCGTCAAGCCCGTGCCGTAAAGACAAGACCGCAAGGGGTCAACCAAGAATGCGGGAAAAGTGATAGATTGTGGATAAATGATAGGGATTTTTCGGCGTTGTGGCCTCCTTCGGCTTTGGTAATTGGCCATGCTTTGACAATATATTTGAAGCTGGTCATAAAGCTCTCAGCAATCTTAGGGCGGGGGCAGACCATGGGCGATCTTAAAAATTCGATTTACAAATTTCTAATGCTGTCGCGCTGGGTGCTGCTGGTGTTTTATGCAGGCCTTGCCGTGGCGCTGGTGGCTTATGCTTATGCCTTTGTCAAAAAGCTTGGCTACTTCGTTTTCAACGTCAACCAAATGGATGAAGTTGATGGCGTCTTGAAAGTTTTGGGATTGATAGACGCGACGCTGGTTGCAGGGCTTATATTGATGGTGCTGCTGTCAGGCTTTGGCAATTTTATCGGCCGCCCGGAGGATAGCGGCGACGGGCAGTGGCTCAGCCTCATCAGCTTCGGTGCGCTGAAAACAAAATTCGCCTCGACCATAGCTGCGATTTCGGCAATCAATTTGTTGGAGGTGATTTTCGACGTGAAGAATTATACGACTGACCAAGTATGGATGCTCGGGTTCTTGCAGTTGGTTTTGATTGTCGTGGTGATTGTGTTTGCGGGGGTTGAGAAGTTTTCTAAGCATGAGTGAGGAAGTGGCTTGCATAGCCATTTGAACCGTTCGCTCTTTTCAGGTTGTTTCATTGTTTCCATGCAACTTAGCGCAAATGTAACTTATCTGTCGTAATCACTCCTAGAAATAGGGTGATAAGTTGCGCATGTTCACGACCATAACTGACGAAGAACGCGCGACTATTACGGCGCAAATACAAAGACTTGCTCGGTCCGTTCTTGGCTTGGCGCTGGTTGTTTACGTTGGTTTGCTCGTAGGGTTTTCTTATGCCAGCCCGCATTTTATTGCCGCGGTGCAGCCTTACCTATTCAACCCGCCTAACTTTTCTCAGTGCGAGCCTACTTTTTAGGCGCGTGTTACCGCGCATATTGTTTTTGCTCATTTGGTTGTGCTTTTTTGCGGCTTTCTCACACTCGTGAGTTTGGCTTCACGTTATGAAAATGGGCAGTTAAATCGCGTGTTGTTAAAGCACTTAGCGATGGTGCTCGTGATGACGTTGATTGCGGCTATTCCAGTTTTGAGTCGAGACGTTACTTTATATAAGTGGCGACATACTCAAATATTTCACGGAATCTATCATTTCGAAGATTTCTGTGCTGGGAGTTTGGATATGTCCGATATTCGCTATTTTTTCGCTTTGGGAATTTGGCTTCTTCCAATGCTACTCGCCATTACTTTTCCCATCGTCGAATTTGTCTGGTCAGGCAATAAGCAATGGCAGGACTCGTTTGATACCGATCCAGAAACTCGCGCCGAGCAGCTTGTCACACGTCTCGAATATGGCGCAATCACGCAAGAAGAATTCGCCGCCGCCAAGCAGTTTCATCTAAAATAGCGTTATCTCAGCTCCACGCTGAAATCCTCAATCACCGTATTGGCCAACAACTTCTCGCACATCGCCTTGATGTCGGCTTCAGCTTTGGCCTTGTCATCATGGTTCAGCACCAGATCAAACACTTTGCCTTGACGCACGGAATCGACGCCGGAGAAGCCTAGCGAGCCTAGGGCGCCTTCGATGGCTTTGCCCTGCGGGTCCAGAACGCCTTTTTTGAGTGTGACAGTGACGCGGGCTTTGATCATGATTTTATTCCGTAGCTAACAAAGGGGAAGGGCGCATTGCTGCGC
>JANPBE010000705.1:0-6897 GCA_031430295.1 Phyllobacterium sp. | reverse complement strand
GCCTTGATTTTCGGGTTCATGTAGAAAATTTGCCAGACCATCAATATCAACACTGATAGCGCGATGGTCACATAGAAATTGCGATTTTGCTGCATGTATTCAATCCGTTTCAAGCGCTTGGTTTAATGCGCCGCTTCAAATCCGTGACCAGTTGCTGGAAGGGAAGTCCAATCACTTCGGCTCTGGCGACGATTACATAGTCATTCCCGGCAGCCATGTCGATGCCAACATGCAGGCGAACCGCCTCGCGCAGCCGCCTTTTAATGCGATTTCGCTGTGGAGCGTTGCCGCACTTCTTGGAAACCGTAAATCCAACGCGCGCTTCCGGCTTTTCGTCTTGCCTTTTGATCGTTTCGATCAAAAAGTTCGGACCGCGCAGCTTCTTTCCACCGCGTGCATATAAAAATTCGGACCGCTTTTTCAAGCGGCCCGTTAAAGTAGATATCGTTTCACCTGCCATAAGTATTGAACCTTGGCCGGTAATATAATTCTTAAGCCGACAGCTTCGCACGACCGCTTGAACGGCGGGCTGCGATAACTTTGCGTCCACCAACGGTGGACATACGCGCACGGAAGCCGTGGCGGCGCTTGCGAACAAGCCTGGATGGTTGGTAAGTGCGCTTCATGTTATTTATCTACCGCGGAGTGCGGCCCTTCTTGGATCTGTTTTTTAACAGGGACTCCCAACAAATGCACAATAAACATTGCACACCGGATGGGGAATCCGAGCGTCGCGCGGTGTATATGAAGAACTGCGACAAGAGTCAATTCGCAAAAGCTCAAGGTTTCAACCGAAATTCACGCTTTGGTGAGGCGTTTCATGGCTCCCGACAACAGGCAGTGAGGCGGCTGGATTCATGTTGTAGCGTCACTACATTCGGTGCATGAATTATATCACAAAACTAGACCACCAGAAAATACTGGAATTATTGAGAATTCGATGAATTGATATGACAATGGCAACGGAAAAATTTGAATCTTTGGAGACGCCCTGCACGACGGAACAACGTTCGCTTGCACTGCGCTTTCTGCCGCTCGTCGTCCTGCTTGGCGGTCTTGGCCTTGGCTATGCGTTCGGCCTGCATCATTATTTGTCACTGACCTATCTTGGCGAGCAACGCGGCGCGTTGCAGGCCTATGTGGCGGAACACAAGCTGTTCTCTTCGCTTGTTTTCATAGTCATTTATACCGCAGCCGTCGCCTTCTCGTTCCCTGCCGCCTCGGTACTCACCATCTTCGGCGGGTTCCTGTTTGGCTGGCTGCAAGCGGGCATCATGGTGGCTTTCGCCGCCACGCTCGGCGCTACGATATTATTCCTCGCTGCAAAATCCAGTTTCGGTGGGTTCCTGCGGGCAAAACTCAAAGGCAGCGCCGCCAGCTTTGCTGATGGTTTCGCAAAAAATGCACGTAGCTATCTCTTCGTGCTGCGCCTCGCGCCGGTGTTCCCGTTCTTTCTGGTCAACATCGCGCCCGCCCTGTTTAACGTGCGCGTCAAAGATTATGTGATCGCAACCTTCTTCGGCATTCTCCCCGGCACATTTGCTTTCTGCTATCTCGGCGAAGGCGTCGGCAGTGTGCTTGATGCCGCTGCTGCTAGCGGAACGACCCCTTCGGTCAAATCATTGGTCACACCCGAAATCACCATAGCGTTTGCAGCCCTTGCCTGTGTCGCCGCAATACCGACAATTGTGCGCTGGTATAAGGCCCGCAAATGACAACCATCCTCAAACCAGATGTCTGCGTTATCGGTGGTGGCTCCGGCGGGCTTTCTGTGGCCGCCGCCGTTGCCGCCTTTGGCGTTTCCGTTGTGCTTGTCGAAAAAGCCAAAATGGGTGGCGATTGCCTCAACTATGGCTGTGTACCGTCCAAAGCGCTTATTGCAGCTGCCAAGCAGGCTCACATCATGCGCAATGGCACAAAGTTCGGCATTAAGCCTGTCGAGCCGGAAGTTGATTTCAAAGCCGTGATGAAACACGTCCACCAAGTCATCGCCGAAATCGCGCCCAATGACAGCGTGGAGCGGTTCTCGGCGCTCGGTGTCAAAGTTATCCAAGCGCCTGCCAAGTTTCTGGATAAACGCACCGTCGAGGCCGGTGAGTTTCACATCAAAGCCCGCCGCTTCGTCATCGCCACCGGCTCCTCCGCCTTCGTGCCACCAATTGCGGGTTTGGCAGATGTCGATTATCTCACCAACGAAACCATCTTCGAAGAACAGCGCCTCGCCGCCCACCTCATCATTATCGGTGGCGGCCCCATCGGCATGGAAATGGCGCAAGCGCACCGCAGGCTGGGTGCGCAAGTCACCGTCATCGAGGCTATGAAGGCGTTCGGCAAAGATGATCCGGAAACGTCCGCCATCGTCCTTAAAGCCATCCGCGCCGAGGGCGTGGACGTGCGCGAAGGCACCAAAGTCATCTCCGTTGAAAAGCGCGGCAAGACTGGCGTGCGCGTCAATGTCGAAACAGCCGAAGGCAAATCTTCAATCGACGGCACAAAGCTGCTCGTTGCCGTTGGCCGCATTGCCAACACTGGCGGCTTGGATTTGGAAAAAGCAGGCATCGCCTACACCCGCCCCGGCATCACAGTCGATAAGGGCATGAGAACCACCAACCGCAAGGTCTTCGCCATTGGCGATGTCTCCGGCTCGCTGCAATTCACTCACATGGCAAACTATCACGCCGGTCTCGTCGTGCGCTCCATCCTGTTTCGTATGCCGGTGAAAGAAAATCGCTCCATCATCCCGTGGGCCACTTATACCGAGCCGGAACTGGCGCAAGTCGGCATGTCCGAAGCCGACGCCATCAAAGCCAAACAGCCCTACAAAGTGCTACGCTGGGCCTTCGCAGACAATGACCGCGCCCAAGCCGAACATAAAACCAGCGGCCTCGTCAAAATCATCACCAATCCAAAGGGCTTGATTCTAGGCGTCTCCATCGGCGGCGCAAATGCTGGCGAAATGATCAATCTGTGGGCACTGGCCATCTCCAAACGCCACACCGTGCGCGATATTGCAGGCTACGTCTCGCCCTATCCGACGCTCACCGAGGTCGGCAAACGCGCCGCCACGAGTTTCTACACCCCGCTTGCGCGAAGCCCGAGATTGCGGAAGCTGATCGGCTGGTTGCGGGTTTTTGGGTAAAGGGGCGCTGCGCCCCTCTACCATAAACCTATCCGCCTTTTATGCTTTCCACGGTGTCACTGTACGACCGCCAAACATCATCCGGTTTACCATCGGTGATGCGATTGGATAGGGATAGACCGCCTCTGGCGCACCAGAATTATCCAGCGTTTGCAGGTGATCATCGCTTAATTTGATCTCAAGTGCGGCAATATTGTCGATTATTTGCTCCGGCCTGCTGGCACCAAGCACAGTCGTTGATACCGCCTGCCGTGATGCCAGCCACGCCAGCGCCACTTGCGCAGGTAAGCGTCCTGTTTCAGCCGCCACCACCTGCAAGGTTTCCAAAATTGCCCAGTTTCGCGGCGTGAACTTTGAGCCGCCAAATGGATTGGACCCGCTAAGGCGCGAACTGGATTGCGCAGTTTCACCGCCTGCCGAATCCGGCAAGGCGTGGCCGCGCTCGTTCGGGTCTTGCGCCTCAATGGTCTCGCGCTTGTATTTGCCCGTTAGAAAGCCGCCATCGAGCGGACTCCATGGCATGACACCGATGCCAAGGTCTCGCGCCGCCGGAATATGCTCATTCTCAATATTGCGCTCAGTTAGCGAATATTCCAGCTGCATCGCGATTGGTGCGGGCACACCACGCGCCACTGCTAAGCTCGCCATTTTAGCAACATACCAGGCAGGCGCATTTGAAAGTCCAAAATAGCGAATTTTGCCCGCACGTATCAAATCGCCGAATGTTTGCAGCACCTCTTCAGCAGGTGTCGCTACATCCCACGCATGGGCAATCAGCAAATCAACATAGTCGGTATTGAGCCGCTTCAACGAGCCTTCAAGTGAGGCAATTATGTTCTTGGCCCCGTTGCCCCCTGCGTTTGGGTTGCCGGTATCGCTGTTAAACCCGCTTTTCGTCACCAGCACGATGCGCTCGCGCAAGGCCCGTTCTGCAATGAATGTCCCCACCATCTCTTCGCTGCGTCCGCCGGAATAAATATCGGCAGTATCAATTGTGTTGCCGCCAGCCTCAACAAAAGTGTTGAAAATTGCCCGTGCGGTCGCTTCATCAGCACCCCAGCGATTAACGCCAAATGTCATTGTTCCAAGCGTGTGCGGGCTAACTACCAATCCGGAGCGGCCCATTGTGCGATAATCTGTGATTGCCATTGTCTATTTCCTGTTCTTTCGTGACTGATATGATCCCATATAGACACTAGGCATCATTGAGATTAGTGCTTCAATAAAGCAAAGGTTTGTGAATAGGATTCAGTAATGAAGCGTGAGGATTGGTCCGATATGGCAACTTTCGCTGCCATTGCCGATACAGGAAGCTTTACGAAGGCGGCGCTACAGCTTGGTATTTCGCCCTCCGCAATTAGTCACACCATAAGGGCACTAGAGACCAGACTTGGCGTGAGGCTGCTTAATCGCACCACCCGCAGCGTTGCACCAACTGACGCCGGCGAGGCATTGCTAAGAACGCTTCGCCCGGCATTGGAAAATGTTGCCCGTGCCTTGGAAGACCTGAACGACCAGCGTGACCGGCCCGCCGGAGCCATCCGCATCAGTGCCCACCGGGGTGCAATCAGCAGCAATTTCATGGCGCAACTCGCCAAGTTTAGTGCTGAGTACCCGGATGTAATCGTGGATCTGTCCATCAATGACGGGTTGGTCGATATCGTTGGCGATGGCTTGGACGCTGGCATTCGCCATGAGCACAAGGTTGATAAGGATATGATTTCCGTGCGGATTTGTGAGCCACTACAAACTGCCGTCGTTGCGAGTCCATCATATTTAAGTCTGCATGGCACGCCGCAGACACCGGAAGAGTTGCGCAATCACCGCTGTCTTTCCTATCGCCTCACCACATCAGGGGGTTTGTACCGCTGGTCTTTTACCCGTAACGACCAGACGGTCACACTTGATCCGCCCCATAATTTAGCTTGCACCGACAGCAACGTCATAGTGTTGGCGGCCCTGTCTGGTGTTGGCATTGCCTATGTGTTGGAAGAGCAAGCGAGCGAGCATATAAAATCCGGCAAACTCATTTCTTTGCTTGAGGATTGGTGTCCGAAAGTCGCCCCTAACTATCTTTATTATCCCTCCCGTCGGCAAATGAAGCCAGCCTTGCGGGCGTTTGTGGAAGCTATGCGGGTCGGTGGAAATTAGAGTTGTATCGGTTACCAGAGCGTTCACCAAGCAGTGTGCTATCCCCACAAAATTCTCCACGACAAATCACTTCATTGCGCCTAAACAATGCGCCTCAACCGGAGCCGAACCTTGACCACAACCGATCCCGTGACTGAGACAGTCGTCGCTCCCGGCCTTAATTCTTCGCGCTCGCTTTCGGCCAAACTTATCTTGCTCACAATCCTGTTTGTGATGCTGGCTGAAATTTTGATCTTTGTTCCCTCCATCGCCAATTTCCGTATGCGTTGGTTAGAGGAAAAGCTGAACACGGCTGCCGTTGCTGCGGTCGTTTTAGCCAATAGCGATGTCGCAAGCCTGCCGCGCAACATGCAGGATGATATACTGATGGCAACTGGCGCTAAAGCCATTGTTTTGCGCGAGAAGGGCGTTTCGCGCCTGCTGGCAGTCGATACAATGCCGCCGGAAGTGGCACGCAACATTGTGCTCAAAGATACCGATGCGCTGATGGCCGTGCGCGATGTTTTTGATACCATCATCAATGGCGGCAACAGGACAATCCGCGTGTCCGCCCCTGTTGGCCAAAGCGACAAGCAGGTTGAAGTTATCTTCGCCGACAATTCGCTACGCGATGCCTTGTTTGTCTATGCCCGCAATGTGTTTTTGCTGTCCTTGCTTATCTCGATCTTTACAGCCGGGCTGGTGTTTTATGCCATCCGCAAAATGATGATTGTGCCCATTCGTGACATGACCAAAAACATGCTGCAATTTTCCGCCAATCCGGAAAACCCCGCAGGCATTATGATGGTCGATAAGCGCAACGATGAGATTGGCGTGGCGGGCAGGGAGCTGGCCACCATGCAGCGTGAACTACAGCGCACGCTGGCAGGCCGCAAACACTTGGCAGATTTGGGCCTCGCCGTTTCCAAGATCAATCATGATATGCGCAACATGTTAGCACCCGCACAATTGCTCTCCGATAGGCTGGCAGATGTCGATGATCCCGCCGTTAAGAAATTAGCGCCGCGTTTGCTACGCACGCTGGACCGTGCGGTGAGTTTTTCTGAAAGCGTTCTCGCCTATGGCAAGGCTCAGGAAAGCGAACCTCATTTAAAGCGATTGCGCGTCCACCCGCTTGTCGAAGATGTCTATGAGCTTTTAGGGCTGGATGAGCTGCGTGCTGCGGGTATTGAAACGATCAACCTCGTGCCGCATGAACTGGAAGTGGACGCAGATCCGGACCAGCTTTTCCGTGTGCTGTCCAACCTCGTGCGCAATTCCATTCAGGCGCTAACCAGCAGTGCAGTGGATGCCGATGAACCCAAACGTCTGACAACAAGTGGTGGGCGCATCGGCGCTTTCGTTGTCATCGGTGTGGAGGATACCGGTCCGGGTCTTCCCGCCAAGGCGCGGGAAAATTTGTTCACCGCGTTTCGCGGTTCTGGCCGCGCCGATGGTACGGGCCTTGGCCTTGCCATCGCCCATGAGCTGGTAACAATTCATGGCGGTACTATTGAACTGCGTGCCGACAGGCCGAAGGGTACGCATTTTGAAATTCGTCTGCCGGAGCGTCCGGTTTCAATTTCCGAGTGGAAGCGCAAAAATCCGACTCTGAAGGCAAATTAGAA
>JANPBE010000704.1:0-8541 GCA_031430295.1 Phyllobacterium sp. | reverse complement strand
CGGGCTGCGGGCGTGCCTGTGACGCTAAATTCCGATGACCCGCCCTACTTCGCAACCAGTTTGAAGCATGAGTATGAAATTGGGGCACAGCAGTTTGGGCTTAGCGATGACGAGCTGACCGCAATCACCCGTGTGGCCATTAGCGCAGCTTATGTGGATGATGCCACTAGGGCGACACTGTTGGCGAAAGTGGGTTGAAGTGGCGAAGTTTTGCAATTCTATTGACGAAAAATCCAGGCTCCCGCGATATAAGTTAAATCTTTGCCACATGTAGAGCGCGGTCATTCACACGAAGCCATATCCTGCTTCAGTGAAGTAGTTTCTGTATTCTTATAGTGGCTGACCTAGATAAGGTGCTTGCGCTTCCACTTTTCGGGCAGTTTTATCCACGCTGCGGATGAACCAACTCTCTTTCGAGACTGTCAGGGAAGCTCCCATTGGAGATACCGTTATATTTTCGTCAACAGCGCTTTGCTTAGTTCCAAATACTGCCAATGCCATTGATATGATTGTGTTTATTAGCAAAAATCTCACTGTGATTGATGTGATGATGATGGAATCGCGTTACATCAATTGTATTTTAAGCTTTCCAGCAGTCAGTATAAACAATTGAATCCAAACAGATTTTGGGGCTAGCGTAGAATTTCATCACATTATCAATTCGTTTGGAGTCCAAACGATCCAGTCAGAAAAGATGAACTCTGGCAATATCAGCCCCAAAATATCTTGTGTTGTCACACCCCGAACACTAACGCCCCGCCTGTCAGCCCTGCGCCAGCGGCTGCAAGCAAAAGCGTCTCGCCCGGCTCGAATGGCTTGGTATGGTTGGCGATGGACAGTGACAGCGCAATAGTTGCAGCCGATGAGTTGCCGTAAGTGCCAACCGTTGAGACAATTTTATGCTCGTCAATTTTCAAGTTTTTGGCCACCGCATTCATCATCCGGATGTTGGCTTGGTGCGGTATGAAACGGGTGATGGCGGTCATATCAAGTTTGGCGAGTAGAAGCGCTTCGCGGGAGCAGTTGGTCATCATATCAACGGCTTTGACGAACACTTCGCGCCCGTCTGTGATGGTCATGCGGGTCTCACTAATGTCCATCAATTCGTCGAATGGCTTGTTGCTACCCCCACCCGGAATTTTAATGAGATCATAGCTGGAGCCATCCGAGGCGAGTGAGAGTCCCAAAATGCCTTGCTTAGCATTATCCGAGGGCGCTAGCAGAATTGCGCCTGCGGCATCGGCAAAGAGGATGGAACTTGCGCGTTCATCGCGGTTGATGCGGCGGCTTAGTATATTGGCGGCGATGACAAGGGCGGGCTTTTTATGCAGGCGCACAAAGCCCTCTGCATAGGCCAAGGCGTGGATGAAACCTGCGCAGGCCCCTGCCAAATCCACGGCACCCGCGCGGGTAAGACCCAACTTATGGGCGACAAGTGGCGCACTGGGTGGCAGGAGATGATCGGGTGTGGATGTGGCCAGCACCAGCAGACCAACATCGGCACGAATAACTGTCGCTTGCGCCATTGCTTTCTCGCCAGCGGCGCTGGCAAGGTCCGACAGCGTATCTTCCGGCAGAGCCCAGAAGCGAGAGCGGATGCCGGCGCGCTGTTCAATCCAGCCAGTATCCAGACCAAGCCCCGCTTCGATTTCAGCATTCATCACTTGGCGGCTAGGCACATGGTGGCCGAGGCCTAATATCTGCGCGCCACTATTCATCGGCGTTGCCAAAAATCTGTCCAGCTTCCTCGATGGTGTCATATATTTGCGTGAGCTCATCCGGCGTTACGCAATAGGGCGGCATGAGATAAAGCACATTGCCAAGCGGGCGAATGAGAATGCCGCGAGACATGAAGAAGGCGCGCATTTTGGGGCCGACATCGGCCAGATAGCCAGTGGCTGAAACATGTAAATCCAGCGCGGCAATAGTGCCGCAGGTGCGGATATTTTCGAAATGCTGATTGTTTTCAAAGCGCCTGAGTTGGCTTTTGTGCTCAGAAGCAAGCGACGTAATACGCGCCATCACTGGCTCATCACGCCATACTTTGACGTTGGCAAAGGCGGCAGCGCAAGCGATTGGATTGGCAGTGTATGAACTGGAGTGGAAGAAGGTGCGGGCACGGTCTGTCGAATAGTGCGATTGATATATGGCCTCGCTGGCCAAAGTGGCAGCCAGCGGTAACAGCCCGCCGGTAATGCCCTTTGAGGTGCATAAAATATCTGGCGTTATGCTCGCCTGTTCGCAAGCGAACATCGTGCCCGTGCGGCCCCAGCCGGTCATCACTTCGTCGGCAATCAGCAACGTGCCGCTTTGGGTCGTAATGCGGCGCATTTCTGCCAGCACCCATGCGGGGTACATCAACATGCCGCCCGCGCCGAGTACAAGAGGCTCTACGATCAGCGCCGCCGCCTGGCGGGTTTTGGTGAGAGCTTCCAGCGCATCAAGCGTGGCTTGCTCTTTGCCGTTGTGCGGAAAGGGGATGGTATCAACATCAAACAGCAACGGCGTGTAGGGCGAATTAAACACGCCGCGCTCGCCCACGCTCATCGTGCCGATGGTATCACCATGATAGGAATGTTCCATCACGATAAGGCGCGAGCGGGGCTCACCTAAATGTTTGAAGTGACCGAGCGCCATTTTCAACGCCACTTCAACAGCTGTAGATCCGCTGTCAGAATAGAACACTCTGGTAAGGCCTTTTGGAGCCATTTCTATTAGCGCAGTTGCCAAGTCTTCGGCGGGCTGATGCGTGAAGCCAGCGAAGATAACTTGATCAAGACTTTGAGTGGTTTCAACGATGGCATCGACAATTTTCGGATAGCGATGGCCGTGTGTGATGACCCACCAGGATGAGATCGCATCGAGAATTTTGTTGCCGTCGGCGGTATATAAATATGCGCCATCTGTACGGGTGACGAGCGGCATTTGCGGCTCAACGCCATGCTGGGTGAACGGGTGCCAGACTGGCGTGTTGTTGGTCATTTAGGACTGTCCGATAAACTGAGCCGGATCAAAGTTAGCTTGCATCGCAGCGAGAAGTGAGCGTGGTTGTAGCGCCTCCAGCATCGGCAATCTACCCAGAATGCGCACCTTGCCGATTTCAGCAATGGTCTTTTGCGTATCCGCCATTTCAGCACCAATGAAGGCAACGCCAAGCACGGGAATCTTGCGCGTCCGTAACGCTTCAAGTGACAGCAGCGTGTGATTGATTGTGCCGAGGCCAGTGCGGGCACACAGCACAGTTGGTATGTTCCAGCGAGCGAACACGTCAATGAATAAATCAGTGCGGGTGAGCGGCACCATCAAGCCTCCAGCGCCCTCGATTATCAGCGGTCCATGACAGTGGGGAATAGTGAGGTTGATAGGGTCAATATTCACACCATCAAGCTCCGCCGAGCGATGCGGCGACAGCGGCGCACTAAGGCAATAGGCTTCCGGCAAAATCTTTGATTGAGCGAGGTCAGCAAGCCGCGCGACAAGCTGGCTGTCGGTTTCTTCCTCCAAACCGGATTGGATGGGTTTCCAATAAGATGCACCGAGCAATGCAGTCAGTCCGGCGGCAAATACCGTCTTGCCGATGCCGGTATCCGTGCCCGTGATGAGAATAGGCTGGCTCATGAAGTATGACCCCTCATTTCATCAGCCAGCGCATCCAGCATGGCGCTGATGGTGGCTTCGTCAACATTCAGCGTCAGCGAGATGCGCAGACGCGCCGTGCCTTCCGGAACTGTAGGTGGCCGGATGCCGCGCACGTCAAAGCCGCGGGCTTGCAATCCAGAGGCAATGTTCATGGTACGGCCATTATCGCCGATAATCACCGGCATAATTTGCGAGCCGCTTGGCATCAAATCATTGCTGCGGGCGGTGAGTTCGCGCGCTGCAAAGGCGATCAAAGACGCGAGCCGTTGACGCCGCTCCGGCTCATCCCGGATGATGTTGAGCGCCTCGCTAACCGCGACCGCCATGAGTGGCGAGGGGGCGGTGGCATAGATAAACGGGCGGGCGCGGTTGATGAGATAATCGCACAGCGTCTTGGAAAGCGTAACCAGCGCGCCGGATGCGCCAAGTGCTTTGCCACACGTATGCAGGCTTAAAATATTCTCGCGGCCCTCGAAGGCAGCACTGAGACCCTTGCCTGCTGGCCCGTAAATGCCTGTAGCGTGGGCTTCATCGACATAGAGGAACGCATCATGCCTGTCAGCTAGCGCGACCAGCGCATCAAGCGGCGCGAAGTCACCGTCCATGCTGTAAAGGCTTTCAACCGCAATCCAAACACGGCCTGTGCCGCCACTTTTGCGCCAGCTTGTTATCGCGTTCTCAAATGCCGCAACATTATTGTGTGCAGCAAGAACAAAGGCCGCGCGCCCGGCTTCCGCGCCTTCATGCATCGAAGCGTGAGCAAGCGAATCCAAAACCAGCAGATCGCCTTTTTGTGGCAGAGTTGTCAGGACGGCAAAATTAGCGATGTAGCCGCCGCCAAAGTATAGCGCGCGTTCAGACCCGAAGAAGGCGGCAGCTTGGCTCTCTAGCGCCTCATGCTCGGGTGCATTGCCGCGCAGCAGACGCGAACCGGCGGCGCCAACGGGAGTGCCGTTTTCTATCGCTGTTAAGACAGCTTGTTTCAGCCGTTCGCTGGACGCTAAGCCCAAATAGTCATTGGAAGCAAAGTCAAAGCCTGCGCGGGGCGCTAACGTCCGCAGCCGACTCTTTCGCTTCAGCCCGCGCAATGTTGCCTCGTGGCGGGCTGATATTCCGTCGCTCATCAAGCCGCCGGAAGGTCCATCGGTGTGATGCCGAGGCGATTAAACAGTGCGGTGTCCTTATCTTCGCCAGGATTATCGCGTGTCAACAATGTTTCGCCAACGAAAATCGAATTGGCACCGGCAAAAAAGCACAGTGCCTGCATTTCATCGCTCATGGCCGTGCGGCCTGCTGAAAGACGCACATGAGATGTCGGCATCATAATGCGGGCGAGCGCGATGGTGCGCACAAAATCTATCGGGTTGATCGGTTCTGAATTGCCGAGGGGTGTGCCTTCAACGGGAATCAGCATGTTAATCGGCACACTTTCCGGCGCCTCAGGGAGGTTTGCCAGTGTTACCAGCATATCCACGCGGTCGCGCTTTTCCTCACCCATGCCAACGATACCACCTGAACAAACCTTGATGCCCGCTTCGCGGACATTGGCAAGTGTATCCAAGCGATCAGCAAAGGTGCGAGTGGTGATAACTTCAGGGTAGTAGCGCTCGGAAGTATCAATATTGTGGTTATAATAGTCGAGCCCGGCGTCCTTGAGGCGGATGGTATCATGCGGCGAGAGCATACCCAGCGTCATGCAGGTTTCCATGCCAAGATCACGCACGCCCTCAACCATCGCCACGATCATATCCATGTCGCGGTCCTTAGGGGAGCGCCATGCAGCGCCCATGCAATAACGTGTCGCGCCGCCGTCCTTAGCCTTGCGGGCTTCCGCCAATACGCGATTGACTTCCATCAACTTGGAGGCTTTCAGCCCCGTGCTGTGATGGGCAGACTGGCTGCAATAGCCGCAATCTTCGGCACATCCGCCCGTTTTAATGCTCAAAAGACGGCTGAGTTGAACTTTATTAGGGTCAAAATTGGCGCGGTGAACCGTCTGCGCGCGAAACAGCAAATCATTAAACGGCGCATCATAAAGCGCCAGTGCTTCGTCAGAAGACCATTTTGGCGCGGATACAAAATTAGCGTTGGCATGGCTGCTGTTTTCGGAAATTGCTGAGTGCATCGTAATTCCAATCAGTCGGCGGTAAATGGCTATGTCTCGTCGCTACCCGTTTCGCAAACTTAGCCGCTTATGGCAATGCGACAAATGAAATTCTCATCTTGGTATAAAGCAGCCCGCAACAACGGACAACTGCTGGTCGCCAACTGGTCGGGCGCCGCACGAACTGAGTACGGAAACGATACGCCAACGATACGGAATGCGTGCGCCGCCAGCACGAAGTGCGCACGGACTGACATCTAGTGTCCGCCGCCACCGCCGCCTGCGGCTTCTGGTGGCTTTTTCATCAAGATTGCAAAGATGGCAAGGCCGACGAAGAGCAGCGTGAGCAAATCAAACACATCGCCGAATGACATCACGAGGGACTGTTGGCGCACTTGGCCCGCCATCTTGGCAATCGCCGCTTGATGCCCATCGACGCCGCCTGACCCAAGTTTCAGTGCCATGTTATTCATACGCGTCACGGCAATTTCGTTGCCCCATGAGACATGCTCGGAAAGGCGCTCATAGTGCAGCGCTTGGCGTTGGATGAGCACAGAGTTGATCAAAGCCAAACCGACAGCGCCGCCAAGGTTACGCGTGAGATTAAACAGTCCGGACGCGTTTTTGATACGATCGGGCGGCAGGGTCCCAAGCGCAAGATTGTTAATCGTCACCATCGCCAACATCAGCGAGCAACCGCGCAAAATCTGCGGAATGAGTAGTTCCCAAAAATCCCAATCCGCCGTGATATGCGAGGCGGACCATGTGCCGAGGCCAAAACCGACAAAACCAATCAGCAGCATCACGCGCGGGTCCACCTTTCGCGACAAGATGCCGGCAATTGGCGCTGTCAAAAACATGGCCAGCCCACTGACGAACACGGCTTTGCCAATCATCAAACTATCATAGCCGCGCACGCGGGCGAGGAACACGGGGTAAATATAGGTGAGCCCGTACAGTCCGATGCCCATGACGAAAGAGAACACCGAGCCGAAGGCGAAGTTAACATCCTTAAACGCGCTTAAGTCCACAATCGGTTCGGGTCGCGTAAAGACGCGGTAGAAAAACACAACGCCGCCGACTGCCATGACTATGGCGCAAATCAGAACCGTCTCGTCAGCCAGCCAGCCATGGGCCGGACCTTCTTCGAGAACATATTCCATCGAGCCTAAGAATGCGGCCATCGAGGCAAGGCCCCACCAGTCGAATTTGTCAAACAGCGAACGGTCCGGTTGGTCAAAATCAATCATGCGCCATGTGGTGATGGAGACAATGATGCCCGGAATGACATTGATAAGGAACAACATGTGCCATGAAAACGCATGGCTCAAATAGCCGCCAACTGTCGGTCCGATGGTGGGCGCAAGCGTGGCGACAAGGCCGATGATGGGCGAGACGATGGCGCGTTTTGACGGCGGAAATATCGTAAATGCCGCAGCAAAGACGCTCGGAATCATCCCGCCGCCGATAAAGCCTTGCAGCGCACGATAGACGATCATCTGGTCGATGTTGGTCGCCGTTGCTGCCAAGGCGCTGGCGGCGGTGAAGCCCGCAGCGCTGGCGGCGAACAATACGCGCGTTGATAACAACCGGCTTAAAAAACCGGATAGCGGGATCATAATCACTTCAGCGATGAGATATGAGGTTTGCACCCACGGGATTTCATCGGCGCTTGCGCTTAGGCCCGCTTGAATTTCAGACAGCGAGGCAGACACAATCTGGATATCCAGAATGGCCATGAACATACCGAACACCATCGCGAAAAACGCAATCATGCGCCTCGTGCTGACCTCAGGAGGAGCTGTGGTAGCGCCAGGGAAACTGGCAGTCGGCGCGGAGACGCTCACTTATGTGATCCGTTCAGTTGTTAAGAGCTGTGCGGCTGTCGATGGCAACAGAGACGCTAAGTCCGGCACGCAATTCGCCCTTGGCTAATAGTTCGGCCGGAATTTCGATGCGCACTGGCACGCGCTGAACAACCTTGGTGAAGTTGCCAGTCGCATTTTCAGGTGGCAGCAGTGAGAACACAGCGCCGGATGCCGGAGCAATCGAAATCACTTTACCGGTAAATGTCTCATCAGGCAGCGCATCAACGGTGAACTTCGCCACTTCGCCCACCTTGATTTTGCCAAGCTGGGTTTCCTTATAGTTGGCGTCGACATACAGCTTATCAGTGGGAACCAGCGCGGCGAGCTTTTGGCCGGGGCTGACCAGATCGCCTTCCTGTCCGGCAAGATTGCCGACTATGCCATCAAACGGCGCACGCATTATGGTGAAGCTCAAATCACGCTTAGCCTTATCGCGCTGCAATTCCAGCGCCTTTCCGGCGCTTTCAGTCTCGGCATATTGTGCGGCAAGTACGGCGATGTTGGCCTTGGCAGTTTCAATTTTTGCATTCGCGCCAGCCAGTGAAGCTGTTGCCTGATCAAATGCGGTGGTAGCAGTATCGGAGGTTGCCTTTGAGCCAACGCCAGTGGAGCGCAGTTCAGTTGCACGTTGCATCGACTGCTCGGCGTTACGCGAGGCAGCTTGCGCGGCCTGAACGGCAGCCTGTGCCTCAACCAAACCTGCTTCCGCCGCGCTCTTTTGGGCGGCAACGCGCTCTAATGTCTTCGTATGGCTGGCAATCTGGGCCTCGGCCAAATCTAGCGCCAGTTGATAATCGCCATCATCAATGGTGAACAGCACATCGCCCGCTTTTACAGTCGAGTTTTCTACAGGACCCGCGCCTTTGATGTAGCCCGATACTTTCGGCGAAATCGCCGCAATGTCAGCTTGGATGTAGGAATCGTCCGTCG
>JANPBE010000703.1:0-1648 GCA_031430295.1 Phyllobacterium sp. | reverse complement strand
TGTCCCGACGACCCAGTTCTTCAAACCACCGCCTTCAGTTCCAGCCTTCGCCGATGCAGCACTGGCTCCGTATATCCGTTCGGCTGCTCCCTGCCCTTAAACACCAGATCACAAGCCGCCTGGAACGCGATTGAGTCCACAAAGTTTGGTGCCATTGGTTTGTAAAGCGGATCGCCCGCATTTTGACCATCCACCACCGCGGCCATGCGCTTCATCACCTCCAGCACTTGGGCCTCGCTTGTCACTTTATGGTGCAGCCAGTTGGCGATGTGTTGTGAGGAAATGCGCAACGTGGCGCGGTCTTCCATCAGGCCTACATTGTTGATGTCCGGCACTTTGGAACAGCCGACACCTTGGTCCACCCAGCGCACGACGTACCCCAAAATGCCTTGTGCATTGTTTTCGAGTTCGCGCACAATGTCGGCCTCAGTCCAATTCGGGCGGGTCGCCACGGGCACGTTGAGAATATCTTCAAGATTGGCGCGCGGCCGGCTTGCCAGCGCGGCCTGCACATCATGCACGTTGACCTTGTGATAATGCGTGGCATGCAGCGTCGCGGCGGTGGGGGATGGAACCCATGCGGTGTTTGCGCCCGCCTTTGGATGGGCAATCTTTTGCTCCAGCATAGCGGCCATCAGATCCGGCATTGCCCACATGCCTTTGCCAATTTGGGCATGACCAGCGAGGCCGCATTCGAGGCCGATATCAACATTCCAGGCCTCGTAAGCTGAAATCCATGGCGCTTGTTTCATGTCGCCTTTGCGGATCATCGGGCCGGCTTCCATGGAGGTGTGCATTTCATCGCCGGTGCGATCCAAGAAGCCGGTATTGATGAACACCACGCGGTTTGATGCGGCGCGGATGCACTCCTTGAGGTTCACCGTGGTGCGGCGCTCCTCATCCATGATGCCCATTTTGATGGTGTTGGGTGCCATACCGATAACCGCTTCGACGCGGGTGAAAATCTCATCAGCAAAAGCCACCTCTTCCGGCCCGTGCATCTTGGGCTTCACCACATACACCGAGCCTTCTGCCGAGTTAGCTCTGCGGCCAGTTGTGCCGACATCGTGCAGCGCGATAAGGCTCGTCACCATCGCGTCCATGATGCCCTCGGGCACTTCATTCCCGTCGCGGTCGGTTATCGCAGGGTTGGTCATCAGGTGACCAACGTTACGGATGAGCATCAGCGCCCGACCTTTGAGGGCAAGCGGCGAGCCATCTGGCGCGATGTAAACGCGGTCATCATTGAGACGGCGGGTGATGATTTTATCGCCCTTGGCAACCTCTTCAACGAGGTCGCCTTTCATCAGGCCGAGCCAGTTGCGATAGACCACGACCTTATCTTCAGCATCCACTGCGGCGATGGAATCTTCGCAATCCATAATCGAGGTGAGCGCGGATTCTAAAATCACATCTGAAATTCCGGCTGCATCTGACGCGCCAATGGGTGTGCTGCGGTCGATGATGATCTCGCTGTGCATACCATTGCGGACCAACAAAATGGAAGTTGGCGCGGCGGCATTACCCTTGTAGCCGACGAATTGCGACGGGTCCGTTAGTCCGGTTTGGCCTGCGGAATTGGTAACCAGAAGCACATTGTTGACAGCTGTCAACTCACTCACACTACCCCAGTCACCCCCTGCTAAGG
>JANPBE010000702.1:0-2031 GCA_031430295.1 Phyllobacterium sp. | reverse complement strand
CTACGCAGAACGAACAAGCTGAAGCCGACGCTGCTGCCGATATGGCAAAAGATGATGTGGTCGATGCGGAGTTTGAAGAAATGGACGACGACAAGAAGTCCGCTTAAGCGTTAAAAAATTAAGGGCCGGGCGCTACATTTTTGTAGCGCCCGGCCCTTTTTATTTTGAGGAATGATGCGGAGACGCACCTCAGTGTTTCAACGGCGCGCAATTCTTCATAAGTGCAGATAAGCTAACGCGCAGCTTTTGACCTCAAATGCATAACACTGGTCGAGTTTTATGGAGTGACTTTTTCAGCGGGATATTGCCCGCGCGCGCGGAAGCGCCAGAGATAGGTTGGCAAAATAGCGTTCATTGTCGTTGCTTGGATGCCTACACCTTCCAGCGTGCGACCCTCGTTTTTGGCCTTATCAGACACCACGTTATCACTTTCCAACAGCGTCACCTGATCGCGTGTCAGAATTGGACTCGGCAGCAAACCGGCAACGCTACCAATGATGTTGGCAGCCCAGAAAGGAACAGGAACCAAGAGACGTTTGCGCTCAACGACGGTGAGCATGTCCTCCATCAATTCTTTGAACGTGCGTACCTGCGCGCCCCCTAGCTCATACACCTTGCCGCCCGATAGCTTACCATCAACCGATTGAGCAATCATTTCAGCGACATCACCAACATAAACCGGCTGGAATCTCGTATCGCCGCCGCCAATCAACGGTAACGCTAATGAGTATCGTGCCATTGCGGCAAACTTATTAAAGAAACCATCTTCAGGTCCAAAAATGATCGATGGACGCAATATCACTGCGTCCTTGAGTGTCGCCAAAACAGCAGCCTCAGCTTTGCCCTTAGTGGCTGCATAGACGCTCGCGGAATTTGCATCCGCACCAATGGCAGAAACATGTGTCAAACCTGCCTTCACCGCGCGGGCAGCCTCAGCAACTGCTCTTGCACCAAAATCCTGCACAGCACCGAAGTTTTGATTACCGCCTTCGAAGAGAATGCCAACGAGATTGATCACATGGTCTGCGCCTTCAACAGCACGGTCCACGGACCAGCGGAAGCGCAGGTTTGCCTGCACGCATTGAATTTGGCCGACATTGCCAAGCGGCTGCAAATGGATTGCAAGGTCAGGGCGGCGCACGGCAACACGAACGCGATAGCCGCGCTTTGCCAGCGCCCGCACCACATGGCGGCCCAAAAAGCCGGACCCACCAAAAACGGTGACGAGTTTTGTATGTGCAAGTGACGCCATGTTACCCTCAAATTCGCTGTGCTATTACATCATTCTTATGTGATTTTCGCAGCCGCGCAAAGGGGCAAAAAGGCGCGGCATAATTCTCTTGGATACAAAAAACCCGCCGGATTACTCCGGCGGGTTTTGCATTTCAAACGCAAGGCTTGAGATTATTTCTTTGCCTTCAAAGCTGCGCCAAGAATGTCACCGAGCGAAGCGCCGCTATCGGTTGAACCATACTGTGCAACGGCTTCTTTTTCTTCAGCGATTTCAAGCGCCTTGATAGAAACTTGCAACTTGCGGGTCTTCTTATCGAAAGCGATGACGCGCGCGTCAACCTTTTGGCCGACTTGGAAGCGCTCCGGACGCTGTTCGTCACGATCACGGGACAAATCAGCGCGACGGATGAAGGAAACGAGGTCTTGATCGACCAGCTTCACATCCAAGCCATTTTCGCTAACTGCGGTAACTTCACAGGTAACAATCGCGTTCTTGCGCAATTCGCCAGATGTTGCGGCTTCGCCGACCGCATCCTTAGAAAGCTGCTTGATGCCGAGCGAGATACGCTCTTTTTCGACATCAACATCAAGAACGACGGCCTTAACCATTTCGCCCTTTTGGAAGTCTTCAATTGCCTGTTCGCCTGGACGGTTCCAGTCGAGGTCTGACAAGTGAACCATGCCGTCAACATCGCCATCGAGGCCAATGAACAGGCCGAATTCGGTCTTGTTCTTGACTTCACCCTCAACAACAGTGCCGTTCGGGTTGGACTTGGCGAAGCTTGCCCATGGGTTATC
>JANPBE010000701.1:0-2669 GCA_031430295.1 Phyllobacterium sp. | reverse complement strand
TGTCCCGACGACCCAGTTCTTTCATTCATACTCCCCAAAATATACCCGATGTCGTTGATAAAGTTTAGAGCGAGCGGCGCTGGGCGATAAACCGGAAGGGCTGGGTCGTTGGGACAAGCCCGACGATGACGGAAGTGAGGGCCCGGCGGCCAAGTGCGACGATGCACGATAGATGCAAATCATAAAACCAATGGGCGACCCCCGCAAAAGACAACACCCGCACGGGGGAGGACCGGCGGGTGTCGTTTTTTATGGACCGGAAACTGGGAGGAGGAGTGTCCCCGGTCGTCTAGCGGATCAGCCTGGGAGGAGGATGGCTTCACCGAAGTTCTCGAAACCGTCTATCGATTTCATTGACCAATAGGTAAAACTTTTGGGTCCTGTTGAATAGCGCTCATTTTGCAAATCAGCCATGCGTTTTGTGCAATGCACAATTTTAGTCACGCGGTTTTACCAAAACAAAACCCGCCGAAAGTTCCGGCGGGTCACATGTTATTTGATCGGGATTAGAGCAAGCCGACTAGGCTCACTTGCCAACTGCGCGGCGGGCAACATTGCGGATATCCGCACGGCCAATGCCCATATCGTTCAATTCGCGGTCTGAAAGCTGCACAAGTTCGCCAACAGTGTTGCGGTATGTGCGCCAGTTATTAAAGCTACGTACGATGTTCATGGATTTATTCCTTTCAAAAATCTGTTCCGGATCAGCGACCCGATGAGTGAAAAGATAGGAAAGCATCGCCGTTTCTAAAAGTGTCAATGCTGCATTGCAGCAATGCAAATAACGCAATGCAATATCAATGAAATGTTAATTTTTGCATGGCGGCAGGCATATTTGACGGCATTTAATTGCAAAAACGCGCACCATTGATGGAAAAGCGGGGCAAAATGCGAATGAGGTCGCATATGTGCATATTTTCAGCGATATGAACCATACCCGACGCGAGAAGCGCCGGTAAGCTAATTCACAATAAAATCCGCCGCTCTCCAACCCTGACAAGACTCAATACCATGATCATTCGCGATAAGCCAAAGCCTTGGGAACTTCTGTTCATCATTCGCGGGTCGATAATCCCCAAAATTTGGCCGCAGTTGCTGGCCGTGTTTGTTTTGTCGCTGCTGGTCACTGTTGCGGAGGCGCGTGGCCTTATCGGTAGCAACCCGATTCTGCCCCTGCCGTTTTCGCTCATCGGCATTGCACTTTCCATTTTCGCAGGCTTCCGCAATTCGGCCAGCTATGAGCGCTGGTGGGAGGCGCGAAAGCTCATCGGCCAAGTTGTGATGGAGGCGCGTAGCTTGAGCCGGCAAGCTCACGCCTATCTCGATAGTGCCGTCGCCGTAGCCATCACGCGCCAGACAATCGCTTTCGTCCACGCCCTAAGATGCCATCTGCGCGATGAGCCGATGGATGCTGAGGTGTTAAAGTACAGCACGCTTCAAGCGGCCCAAAACATGCCGAATGCCATTGTGAACGCTATGAGCCGCACAATTGCAGCACGAGTCAGCGCGGGAACACTGTCACCGCAAATCGCCCAATTGTTTGAAGAGCGGCTCTATGGCCTATCCTCAGTCTTGGCAGGCACAGAGCGAATTAAAACCACGCCGTTGCCCTACGCCTATTCGCTTCTGCTCCACAGAACCGCTTACGCCTTTTGCTTCCTGCTGCCGTTCGGTCTGGCAGATAGCGCAGGCTCGTGGGCTCCGCTGCTGGCGGCCATCGTGGCCTATACATTCTTCGGTCTGGATGCGCTGGGCGATGAGCTGGCCACACCATTTAGCAAAACAGAAAACAGCCTGCCACTATCGGCCATCTCCCGCACGATTGAGATAAACCTGTTGGAGCAAATGGGCGAGACAAACCTGCCGCCCGCAGTGGAGCCGAACGGCTTTGTCTTGTCGTAAATAAATCTGCCAGCCTAGCCGTGCAGCAGCTTTAGCCCCACGCCCATGAACGCCATGATGATCAATGCCAGCGCTGCCACCATCTGCGCGGTAAACGCCGGGCCGCGGCTGGACGGGTTATTCATATAAAGCCGCACATAAGCGAGACGCGCCAGCACCCACACAAATCCAAGCCCCGCCGCCCACAGATCACTCATCCAGAAAGCCGCCAGCCAAAGCGCTGGCAATATTATCGGCGCAAATTCCAGCGCATTCATCTGCACCCGCAAAGCCCGCTCCAAAAGCGGATCGCCGCTCATCGCAGGCGCGGAAATCTTCACTTTGCCCCGCACCACTGCCACATAAAGACCGACGCCGAAATAATAGAGCGCGATGAGCAATGTGACGAGCGATGTGTAAATGGGTAATGACATGATGAGGCCTTGCGATGGGTGACTGATGCAGCGTGGGTATAGGAGACCAAGAGGCTTGGCCAGCCAGCACCACAATAAATTCAGCGCGCTGTCATTCGCGCACCAAACCACCGCGCGCTCACGACTTGCACAGACAAACTTTCAACAGAAATCAGATGTCCTGATTTTGAGGCAAAATGACGAGATCGCGGATGGTGGCATTGGCTGGCCGCGTGACCATGAAGTGCAGGGCATCTGCCACATCCTCCGAACGCAAGCCCTCATGCGCTTCGGCGCGGCGCTCAATCTCGGCCGGGTCAACCAGCCCCCATAGCTCGTTGAGCACAATGCCAGGAGCCAGCGCTCCAACTCTGA
>JANPBE010000700.1:0-2219 GCA_031430295.1 Phyllobacterium sp. | reverse complement strand
GCGTGTGGCGGATGAGTTCGAGAACCAGATGATACCAGCCCTGCACGACCACTTCGGGCTTCTCGGCTGCTTCAACAGTTGCGTTTAGGCCGAGCAACATGGCAAGCGTAGCCGTAATATGGCGCAGATAGTTCATGGCAGCCCTCCCGAGACCAATCTCCCTTTGTTAGGGAAGGCGCACTAAACAATGTGTGGCGGCGCGGCGCAAGGGGTGATTAGTCTATTTTTTCGAGAGGCGAAATTAATCTCACCGTAGGCTTGATTGCGCTGACCTCATTGCAAATTTAACTTGCAAGCCTATGGTGACGCGGGGCGCTTGATGAGGAGCATCAAATGGCTATTGAAACTATCAATCGGCGGAATTTTACACTCGGGTTCAGTGCCTTATTGGTGGCGCTGGTGATTTCGCCTGGCGTCGTGCTGGCGAAATCTGGCGTTTATACGCCTGCCAAAGGCAGCGGCGAGCGCAAAGCGATTATGGACGCGATGCGGGCCAAGGGCGATGACCAAGACCGCGTGTTCGTGGTGCGACGCTTGAAAATATCCGGCAATTGGGCTTGGCTGGATAGCGACCCGCAATCGCGCGATGGCAGCAATCATTACGAGGCGGAAAGCGCCTTGCTGCGCAACAGCGGCGGCAAATGGAAAGTGGTGGACCAGCCTTGCGGCGAAGGCGACTGCGATTTCAACAGCGAAATCAGCCGCATTCGCGATGAAAACCCGCAGGCACCGGATGCGATATTTCCGTAATCTGACTTAGCGCGCGGTCTGCCCGAACAGCACTTTCTGCGCCTCTTTATCGTCGGCCAGATTGGTGCGGGCATCCTTGCCGACATCAATGCCTTTGATAACTGCCGGACGGGCTTTCACCGCTTCATACCAGCGCTTTAGATGCGGGAAATCGTCAAGGGTTTGGCCTTGGTTGGCGTGGGGGATAATCCAGCCGATTGAGGCCATATCGGCGATGGAATAATCGCCAGCCAGATAGTCATTATGCTCCAAGCGACGGTTCATCACGCCATAGAGGCGGTTGACCTCATTGGTATAGCGATTGATGCCATATTCGACTTTTTCCGGCGCATATTGGCGGAAGTGGTGCGCCTGCCCTGCCATAGGGCCAAGGCCTCCGACCTGCCAGAACAGCCACTCCTCGCAAGCCACGCGCTGGCGCTCTTCGGTTGGATAGAATTTGCCAAACTTACGGCCCAGATATTGCAATATTGCGCCGGACTCGAACACGGAGATCGGCTGACCATCTGGACCTTCGGGATCAATGATGGCAGGCATACGGTTGTTTGGCGCGATCTTCAGAAAGTCCGGCTCAAATTGCTCGCCCTTGCCGATATTGACGAGCTTCACCGCATAGGGAATGCCAAGCTCTTCGAGCATGATGGATATTTTCCAGCCATTGGGCGTTGGCCAGTAATAAAGTTCAATCGGTGCGGTTTGTGTGGTCATGGGATGCTCCTGTTACTTGGGAACTTAGTGTGATGTTCGCGCGTTTCCAAGTGTCTGCATGTACTAACAGCGCTTAACCAGCCTGAACTCAATATGAACGGCCCGGTCAGAGGCTATTCAGGTGTCCTCCCTTATATTAGCGACATAAGGGGATACGGACATGAAATTTGAAACCGCAGTAATCGCAAGACGCTTCACAATGATCTGCCTGATTGCGATGATTTTCGGGTTTGTATTCGCCAACCTCGTGGTTAGCCGCCCGGCCCATTCATACGAAATCGGCATGGTTACGCCGTGCATCTTTGAAAATGGCCATAGCTGCAAAACACGTTGAACGATAAAAAAGTAGAATCGGGATAAAAATCATGATGAGCAAACTTCAATCTTCAGCCAACGGTTTGGTTCTCGGCGCTGTGATGTTTTCGCTTTTTGCCGCGCCTGCCATCACGCTTGCCGCCACACGGGGCGATCAGAGCCGCAGCGTTTCCGGCGTTGGTTTGGTGCTTATGGTCACATTGCAGCGCAACGCGGGCTGACGGGAGAAACCGCCCTGCTGGCGCATTTGATGCAATTTTCCTGCGCTTCCGGTGCTCACGTACTTAAGTACGCTCCGCTCCGGTTCTCGAAAAATCACACCAACTACACCAGCACGACAATTTCTTGCACATACGCCAAGCGCATACTGGAAGCCATCCCCACCACCAAATATGACAATTTAATGATTTTTTCGGAAGGGCCTTTTCTAGTGCCAAACAAATCTC
>JANPBE010000699.1:0-1772 GCA_031430295.1 Phyllobacterium sp. | reverse complement strand
GGCGCGCAAACCAACCGCGCCGCGGTCATTGGCGAGATTTTCGGCACAGAAGCCGGATTGGTAGAAATTGCGCGCATATTAAAAGGCGAGGGCGTCGCATTCCAACCCGCTCATGCGACCCATGCCCATTTGTTGGCGCGAAAAGGTGACACCGCCAACGCAGTCATTGCCTATGAAAAGGCCATCTCACTGACCACAGAGCCACCAGTGCGCCGCTGGCTGGAGCTGCAAAAATCGAAGCTGGGCTAAGCGGGCGAGCTGCCCGGTTATGGCAAGGTTTGCATACTGTCGCGCGACATGTTACAGTTTTTTATGATCCAATCCTTTTCCAGTCGCGCTTTGAAAAGATTGTATGAGGATGCTGACGGAAGCAAACTTCCGCCGGATATGGTTCTGCGCTGTTCAATAATTTTGGCGAACCTTGATGTTGCGAAAAGCGCCGAAGAACTGGACTTGCCCTCTTATAAACTTCACACCCTCAAGGGTGATAGAAAAGGTCAGTGGGCAGTAACTGTGCGAGCCAATTGGCGCATCACATTTAGAATTGAAAATGGCGATGTGTATGATGTTGATTTTGTTGACTACCATTAGGAGTATCAAACCATGCCAATGAAAAATCCACCTCATCCCGGCCTTCATGTGCGTGAAGAGATTGATGCACTTGGTTTGTCTGTCAGCAAGGCTGCGCAGGCTCTGGGTATCACCCGCTCACAGTTGCACCGTGTTTTGGCCGGAAGTGCTATTTCAGCCGAAATGGCGCTGCGTCTGGAAACAGTGATTGGTAGCACGGCGGATATGTGGCTGCGTCTTCAAGCTGCCTATGATGTCGCGCAGGTGCGCACGCGTGCCGATAGCATCATTCGCGGTCTGTCACGTCTGCCGATTTCTGCATGAGATGAACTGATATGAAAAGCACCAATTTTGTGGCTGCGTGACTATTAGACACAAACTGCGCCTACATCATCCCTTGCTTTCGCCGCAGTCGCCCCATACATCAGTTATCGTTTTACAAGTTTGAAAGCGACGGTTGTGAGGGGAGAGCGCATGACTGCGACTGGTATTTCTGGTTCATCGGCACAAATGGGTGCTAAAACTGCCGCCGAGCGGTTTGGCGTTTTGTCGCGCCCCGAATTGAAATATACGCCCGCCGTTGCCCGCGAAACCGCGCATCTGTACGAGCGCGTGAAAACGCTCATCCCTGAAATCGAATGGCCCGTTTACGCGCCCTATGTTCACGCCATCAACCGGCTGAAAAAAGAGCGAAACGCGGTCATCCTCGCGCATAATTATCAGACGCCGGAAATCTACAATTGCGTGGCCGATATTGTTGGCGACTCGTTGCAATTGGCCCGTGAGGCCACCCGTGTTGATGCCGAAATCATCATTCAGGGTGGCGTGCATTTCATGGCCGAAACCTCAAAATTATTGAACCCGCAAAAGACTGTGCTCATTCCCGATGGCAAGGCAGGCTGCTCGCTGGCCGAAAGCATCACCGGCGCGGATGTGCGGATGCTGCGCGCCAAATACCCAGGCGTCCCCGTTGTCACCTATGTCAACACCTCCGCCGAAGTGAAGGCCGAAACGGACATTTGTTGCACGTCGTCCAATGCCGTCCATGTTGTAGAAAGTTTTGGCGTGGATACGGTTCTGTGCATTCCTGATGAGTTTCTAGCGCTCAATGTCGCCGCGCAAACCAAGGTGAAAATTCTCACATGGAAAGGCCACTGCGAAGTGCACGAGCGCTTCACGGCAGAAGAACTGCTGGCCTACAA
>JANPBE010000698.1:0-3415 GCA_031430295.1 Phyllobacterium sp. | reverse complement strand
GAGAAGGTTCCATCCTACTTAACCTGATAAGGGTCGTAAGAGGTTCTCAAATTTCTCGGTAGATTTTGCTCAAAAGTAAATGATTGCCACAGGCAACAATGGAGTTAACAGGGTATGAAAAATTTTGTAAAAGTAGCATTGGTTGCAGGCGCATTGCTCGCTCCAGCTCAAGCATTCGCCGTAACCGGCAATGTAATCTTCAATGCAGACGTCAACAACACATGCGCCATCACTATCGTTGATGCCGGTATTTTGACAACTAACGTTGGTCAGACACAATTGTCGTCAACAAACGCCGGCGGCCAGGCTGGTACTGCAACACTCGCAGTAACTTCAGCTGCTTACTCAGTATCAGTAAATGCACCAACCGTTTTTGACTCACAGCCTGCTTCTGCCGGCGTGTCAACTTTTGCCGCTTCATACGGCACAACTGGTGCAACTGTTTTGGCTGCTGGCCAGACAACTTTGCGTCCACTCAGCGTTGGTACAACAAACGTATCCGTCGCCCTGACTGCCACTAAGGCAACTGGCGCATATCCAACAGGCACATACGCAGCAACTGTCGTTCTTCGCTGCGAATAATCTAACTTAGCTAAACGTCCAGGAGACAAGTATGACTATTAAATCCTCATCCAAAGTTATTCTGGGCGTTTGCGCTGCTGCTCTCTCTCTTGCGCTAATGTCGTCTTCGACATCGGCGCAAGCGCTCTCTCCGATGCGGGGCACGGTTAAGAGCTTTACAGATGCGTTTGCGGTACGGGTGTTTCCTGCAAATCCATATGGTCACAGAATTCGCATTGAGATCAAAGTTTATGATCAAGACTTTCATCTCGTTAAAGCACGAGTTTCGCCTCCAGTATTCACACTTGGTGGAAATACATCACGGCCGGTCACTGTTTTGATCCCGTTTGATGGCGCAAGTGAAAGAAAAATCCGCGTATGTGCGGAGTCGGTGCCGTTTCCGGGGAAAACGAGCAACATAAAGGCACAAATATGCGGGAAATTTTTGGGTCAAAGGGCACAATAACAGCGGGGATTGTTGTTGCGCTTGGCTGCCTGATTTCACAGACAGCATTTGCCGACAGCACGGGCGGTAGTGCGTTTTCACTGCCGGGCGTTAGCCTTCCACAAGGCACAGACGAAGTGCGCGCTGCGGATGGTACATCTTGCCGGTCAGCAGTTGGTGGAAACGGCGCCTATTTGGATATGGGCGCTATCGGTTCACCGTCTGACAATATGCAGTCAAGCTCGGTCTATGGCCGCGTGCTTATTCCTTTGGGCGCAAGCTCCAAGCGTTTGGATTGCTCGCAGCTTTACCAGCTCGAAGTTGAGCGGCTGAAGATGGAATTGGAACTTGCAAAAGCCGGTATGGGCCGCGTGCAGGATCCTGAGATGGATAACACTGAAACATCATCCACCAGCAACGGGGATAGCATGGATCAAGGCGCGTCGGATCAGACTATGGCTGCCGAGGAAACTGTTCCTGATGCCGTGCCTGCACCGGCGCTAAAGAAGAAGTCCAAGAAGAAGGCCGCAGCGTCCGCTGATGCCAATACCTTGGATGCACAGGCCGCAGCGCTGGATAATGGCGCAGCTCCCGTGTCTTCGAAGAAGAAAAAGGCAGGCTATGCGGATAGCACCCCGAAGGCGGGGAAGGGCAAGAAGAAGATAGGCAAAGCCGCATGGGCTGACGAAGGTTGGTCTGATGAGGGCATGAAGGATGGGAGCTAATTTAGCGTGAGCCGCTGGATCAATAGCGCAAAGTTGCCATTGGCGGCATTGTTATTGCTCACAAATGGCAGCATTTCGCTGGCTCAAACGGCAGAGAGTTCAGACTTTGCCAAGGATTTTTCCGCAGCAGCCGCTGCGGTGCCGGAAAAGCAATTTTGCGAAATTGTTGTCCAGCAAATGGGTGTGATGACGGCCAATGTGGGCGCAACCAAACTATCCTCACAAGGATATGGCGGCGAACCGGGAAAGGCGGATGTGACGACGAACACTGGTTCGTTCTACGCATCGGTGGACCGGCCCAACGGGTTTTCTTCAGCGCCCAATGGTGGAAATTCTGATGTTGTCTTTACAACGACAATATCGGGCAGAGGGAAGACCAGTTTCGGAGAGACGCCGGGCGACAGCCGGATAAAGCTCAAAAACGGATTGACCAATGTGGAGATAAATCTTGAAGCGGCCAAGCAATCCGGTCCGTTTCCGGCAGGCAGATATAGGGCGGAACTGACGCTGAGATGTGAATGAGACTACGATACTAAATAGAACCGCCAAAAAATAAGGTGGTCTAAAAAAGAGAATACAATGAAGCAGGGCATGAGCGAAACAATGAAAGGATGGGTGGACTCTGTCTCCCCACGGCAAGGCTTTGCCGAACGCGCAGCGAAAACTGCTGCCTCTTTCGCCGTCTTCGCATTCATCGCTCTTTCCGCATCTCCCGCAATGGCCGCTTATGGCAATGTTCACTTTACCGGCGCCATTCCTACCGCCGGTGCTTGCACCATCGTTGTCATGCAAAATGGCGGCTTGAAAGTGAGCGCTGATGTAAAACAGATGTCATCGAAGTTCGTTGGTGGGACGTCGGGAATTGCGCAGGTCAATTCCAACGGCTATTATCAGCTTTCCGTTACCACACCGCCAACCTTCACAGTTGGTCCCGTCAATGCCGATCTAAACGTGACGCGTCAGGTGTTATTTTCAGGCTACGATTTGAACAGCAGTGCCAGCTTTGCAGAGCGAAGCGCGCCGATTTATGCCAATGGCAATATTCGCACCCGCATGACCATCAATTTTGCCGCGCAAAAGACAAGCGGCACATTTACCACCGGTAACTATCAAGCATTGACGTGGGTGCGATGCGAATGAGTGTACGGTCTCACGTTGAGCAAGATATTGGGGTTTCTGGACGGGTAGTGGCGCGCTCGCGCCATTTTGCTTTAGTGGCGTTAAGTAGCGCGCTGGCGGCGGTATCGCTCAGCGCCGATGCCTTAAGTGCCACTGGGAATGTTGTGTTCAACGGCACGATTTCGCCCAACAATTCCTGTTCCATTACGATTAACCAAAATGGTTCGTTGGCAGTGCGTGCCGATTATCGCCAACTTTCGTCGAAGCTTTCGGGCGGTGTGGCAGGCAGTGCCGATGTTATTGCCTTGGGCAACTTTAATCTTGGTGCCACCACGCCAGCAGTATTTGCTGTGGGACCTGCAAATGCCAATGTTGGCGTCACGCGCCAAGCGCTATTTTCCGGCACTAATTTATTTGGCGGTGGTGCGACTTTCGCCGAACGGGATGGTTCTATCGTTGCTCCTGTCATTGGCCTTTCGTGGACCAGATTGGCTTTGAATTTCGTGGCGACGAAAACCGGACCGGCGTTTTCAACCGGTCACTATGAGGCGCTGGTCGTGGTGCG
>JANPBE010000697.1:0-4964 GCA_031430295.1 Phyllobacterium sp. | reverse complement strand
CCGCCGAGGCCGACCTGTTTCTGGCGGTGGGAACCAGCCTGCCGGAGCTGGCAACTTCCATAACAGCAGCACTGAAACGACAGTCCGATGTGGCGCTGGGCAATGTGGTCGGGTCCAATATTTTCAATATTCTAGGCATTTTGGGTATAACCGCATTGGTAAAGCCCGTGGGGGTAGCGCCTGAAATGGCGAGCTTTGACGTGCCAGTGATGGTGATAACGACCATATTATTGGTAGCTGTGCTGTTTACCCGCAGCTCGATTACCAAACGTATGGGCCAAGTGATGGTAGCCATTTATGCGGCTTATACGCTGTGGTTGTTTGTTTGAGAAATTAGAGTTTCAGCGTCTCAAACCGCAGCAACAATTGCTTTTAGTTGGAGTACCTAAGGGCGCAAAAAGAAGTTGTTATCATGGAGTTTATTCCCGTATAGGCTTTACGGATGATTATCTGGTGCACCCAATGAACTCTCAAAATTACTTTATTGTTTCGCTGCTCATGACAGTGGTTTCTAGTGCTAGCGCTAATAGCGCTGATTTTTCAACGCGCTTTGACGGAGTGAAGCCCGCTGTTTCTGGCTTAAACGGACAGATTACACTTGGGTATGGATATACTGAGTTTAATGGATTTGCTCATTCAAACTTGTTCTACGGAGCGGCATCTGTAAGTGTCCCAGTCGGGGAAAGAGTTGGATTGCGGTTTGATATAAATACATCGCATGATAGATTAGCGTGGTCCTTTGATATACCCGCAATGCCTCAAGCTGCCGCTAGTTCCAACATAGCTGAGACAAAAACCGTTGGCTTAGGAACAAGTTTATTTTGGCGAAATCCGAACCTTGGGCAAATTGGCATAATCGCCGATGCCTCCCATTCTTCTGGCGACAATCCCGATACTCTTTTCAAAGGAACCTCTAAGAGTATCCAAGCGTCCGCTCATGTAGTCGCATCTGTCTATCTCGATAGTATTACACTAGGCCTAGATGCTGGCAGGCGGTATTCAAAGACAACTACGAGCTTTGCGACCAGATTTCCGGTGGGTTTGGCGATAAACCCCACATTCACAGAATTATATTACTTCGTCGGATTGAATGCGACTTACTACCTCAGCAAAGATTTCGGTGTATCGGGTAGCGTCACTCATTCTTTCGGCAAGGAAATCAACTATACCGTTGGCACAATTGGCGCGACAGCAATGCTGCCTTTTTCCTCAAAAAATATTGCGGTATTTGCTAATGGCATTTTTGCGCGCAATACGACAGGTGTGAACACTGGCATTCGGATGTATTTTGGCCAATCTGGGAAGACCTTGATCGAACGAGACCGAGAAGACTAGAGACCTTCACAAAGTTCTAATGCTCTGCTTGCATTTCCCTTCAATACCATCTAAACGCGCCGTGTTCATGGTTCGAAACCCAGTTGGGGGCTGAACGGAGGGCCGGTCAATAGACCGTCAGGCATAGTTTTGCCAGCCTCCCGTGTCTCCGCTCTCGATCCGTCCAAGCGTCCTTTCTCTCGCCTGTTTGTCAGGTTTGATTGGCTCGCAGAGGCTTAGCCACTGGCTTTGAATGACGTGAACAGTTGAAAGAAAGGCATAGACACATGGCATTATACGAACACGTGTTCATGGCCCGTCAGGACATTTCGCAGGCTCATTTGGAAGGTCTCGTAGAGACATTCAAGGGCGTGCTGGAAGCTAACGGCGGTTCAGTTGGACGCATTGAGCATTGGGGTTTGCGGACTGTTACGTACCGCGTGAAGAAGAACCGCAAATGCTATTACGTTTTGATGGACATTACTGCACCAGCTGCGGCTGTTGCTGAAATGGAACGTCAGATGGGTATCAGCGAAGACATTCTTCGTATTTTCACTATCAAGGTTGATGCACACGAAACCGGCCCGTCTGCCATGTTGGCAAAGCGCGACCGTGACGAAGACCGCGGCGAACGCGGTGGTGATCGTTTCGATCGTCCACGTCGCGAACGTCCGTCAGGTGATCGTCCCGACCGTGGTCCACGTCGTCCCCGTGATGAAGATTCTGAAAGCGCAGGAGCATAATCATGGTTGACATCAATCAGATCCCGACACGCCGTCCTTTCTCCCGTCGTCGCAAGACCTGCCCTTTTTCGGGCCAGAACTCGCCAAAGATCGACTACAAGGACATCCGTTTGTTGCAGCGTTATATTTCTGAACGCGGCAAAATCGTTCCTTCCCGCATCACTGCGGTAAGCCAGAAGAAGCAGCGCGTATTGGCTAACGCCATCAAGCGCGCCCGTTTCTTGGCTTTGTTGCCATACGTTATCGGCTAAATAATACCGGTGTGGGTGGGCAACCACCCACACCTTTCTAAACATGGTTTTTCCATCTGCGGCGGACGCTTTTGGTCATAGTTTGATTTTCCGAGTTGGGCTGGTTTCAGTCCTAACTGCAATGATGCAGGACAGCGAGAGTAGTGATGAACCGTAATTTGACACCCATATTTGTAGGAGCCGCCGCAGGCCTTGCCGCCGCGCTTTTATCTGTGGGTTCGGTTTCACAAACAGGGATTTCCATAGCTTTATTCATATTGTCGCCCTTGCCGATTATGATCGCTGCATTGGGTTGGGGACCGGTTGCGGGATTTGCCAGCGCGGCCGTCTGCGGGCTAACGATTTGGCAGTATTCAGGATTAAGTCCGGCGCTCATAATTGCTGCCACTACCGCTGTTCCCTCCGCAATCGCCACTTATCTGGCAGGAATGGCGCGGCATGGCGATGGGAGAGCTGAATGGTATCCGCTGTCGTCGATTTTGCTGACGCTCTGCACGTGCGTTGCTGCGGGCTTTGTGTTTGTTGGCTTTCTTATTGGATTCAATGATGAATATGCCCGCACACTTGGTGTAGAGATGGTCAAGACTTTGGCTGAAGCGGACCCGCAGTTTGCGCTTAATCCCGGTTCGACAATCACGCTGGCGAATATGATAGTGAAGTCAATGCCCTTATTGCAACCAGCGACTTGGACGTTGGTGCTGGTGGCAAATTTTTGGGGTGCGCTGCATATTGCGCGTCGTTCCGGCCTTTTGCAGCGCCCGAAAGATGATTTTCCAACATCACTTTCAATGCCTTGGCTCGCATTGCCATTGTTCACGCTGGCTGTGGCTGGATCATTCTTGGCCGGTGGTTTCGGGCTGATTGCGGCTTGCTTTGTCGGTGCGTTGGCGATGGCGTTTACGGTTGTCGGCTTTGCTAAATTCCACGCCGTTACACGAGGGAAATCATGGCGGGCGGTGGCGCTTTCGATGGGCTATTTCACGGTGCTAACTATCGGGTTTCCTGTACTATTTTTCCTCTTTGCGGGGCTTTTTGCGGCCTCAAAAAATACCGCCAAAAGCGGCTAACTTAAAACTACGACACTGACTTTACGAAAGGATAATCTCATGCAAGTCATTCTACTCGAGCGTATCGGCCGTCTTGGCCAAATGGGCGATGTTGTTAAGGTAAAGGACGGCTATGGCCGTAACTTTCTGTTGCCACAAGGCAAAGCACTTCGCGCCAATGCTGCCAACAAAGTTCGCTTTGAAGCCCAGCGCGCTGAACTTGAAACCCGCAACGAAGCACGCAAGAGCTCTGCTGAAGAGATCGCTGCCGGTCTTGATGGTAAGGCGTTCATCGCTGTTCGTTCCGCTGGTGAAACCGGCCAACTCTACGGTTCAGTATCATCGCGCGACGTGGCTGAATTGATCATTGCTGAGGGCTTTGCCATCAACAAGAACCAGATTGAGCTCAACGTTCCGATCAAGACCATCGGCATTCACACTATCTCTATCCACCTGCACGGTGATGTTCGCGCGACGGTAACCGTCAACATTGCCCGTACCAATGACGAAGCTGCCCGCCAAACAGCTGGTGAAAAACTGGATACTGCTGACGCGATTTATGGTCCAGACGAAGACAAGGTTGTGCCAAGTGGCATGGATCATTTCGGCGATCACGACGAAATGTAGTCCTTGGCTTTTGCCAACAATCATGACGCCCGGTTCACGCTGGGCGTTTTGCATTTGAGCCTGTGGATAACGGTGATAGATAAGTTACATGTTAGCTTTGCAGTGCAGATTCGCTACACATAGAACCACAAACATTTTCAAAGAGAAAATTGCCCATGGCTGATGCGGTCGTAAAATTACATAACAATGTTGCCGACCCGCTATATCGCAGCGCGCCGCATAATGTTGAGGCAGAACAAGCACTTATGGGTGCAATCCTCGTCAACAATGATGCCTATTATCGCGTTTCTGACTTTCTCAAAGCCCAGCATTTTCATGAGCCGCTGCACCGCAAAATCTATGAGGTGATCGGTGAATTTATCCGGCTGAATAAGCACGCCAATCCGGTGACGTTGAAAAACTTCCTTCCAGCGGAAGACCGAGTCGGTGACATGACAGTCGCGCAATATCTCGCGCGACTGGCTGCTGAGGCGGTGAACGTTATCAATGCCGAAGACTATGGACACGCCATTCATGACTTGGCGATCCGCCGCGCTTTGATCACTATTGGCGAGGATATGGTCAATATAGCCTATGACGCGCCGGTAGATATGATACCGCGTAGCCAGATTGAGGATGCCGAGCGCAGGCTGTTTGAACTGGCCGAAACGGGCCGTTATGACGGCGGCTTTCAAAGCTTTAATGATGCGGTGAAAAACGCCGTGGATATGGCCAATGCGGCCTTTATGCGCGATGGGCATTTGTCTGGCGTATCGTCAGGTATCCAGCGTTTAGATGCGATGATGGGCGGCTTGCAGTCCTCCGATTTGATCGTGCTCGCGGGGCGTCCCGGTATGGGGAAAACCTCGCTGGCGACCAATATCGCGTTCAATATCGCGTCTTGCTACGAGCCTGCCCAGCAAGCGGATGGGTCGATGAAAGCGGCAAATGGCGGCGTTGTGGGCTTCTTTTCACTCGAAATGTCGTCAGAACAGCTGGCAACC
>JANPBE010000696.1:0-2892 GCA_031430295.1 Phyllobacterium sp. | reverse complement strand
GGCAGGTTGAACTGCCGGAAACATGGCTGGCGCATGGCAATCCTTGGGAATTTGAACGCCGCGAAAGCGCCTACGAAATTGGCTTTGGTGGTACGGTTGAGACCATTGAAAGCACAGACGGTGACGGCGATCCGAATGATGACCGCCACTCATGGAAGCCATCGGAACGCGTAATTGCTGTTGCCTATGACACGCCGGTTGTTGGCTGGAAGGGCAAGCGCGTCAACACGCTTCGCCTCTGGGAAGCGCAGCCAATTGACGCCATCAAACTCGATGCTTTTAACTCTGGCGACCATATTGGCGCTTTGCGTGAAAGCAACAAGGCTGGGCTAATTACGCGCGTTCTCTATCCGGCTGATTCTACACCGGAAGGCCAAGAGCTGCGCTTGCGGCAAGAGTTTTTCTTCTCGTCGGCGTCACTGCAAGACATTTTGCGCCGCCATTTGCAGCAATATCCGGATTTCATGAACTTGGCTGACAAAGTCGCCATCCAGATGAATGATACGCATCCGGCCGTTTCAGTTCTCGAATTGATGCGTTTGCTCACTGATGTTCACGGCATTCAATGGGACAAGGCATGGGACATTGCCCGTGGCACATTTGGTTACACGAACCATACGCTCTTGCCGGAAGCCTTGGAAACATGGCCGGTCAGCCTGTTTGAACGGATGCTGCCGCGCCACATGCAGATTCTCTATGCGATCAATGCGAAAATCTTGAAGTTCGCTCGTGACGAGCGCGGGTTCAGCGATCAGCAATCGCAAGCGATTTCGCTAATTGACGAAAGTCATGGCCGCCGCGTGCGCATGGGGCCGCTGGCTTTTGTTGGCTCGCACTCCATTAACGGCGTTTCGGCGCTGCATACGGATTTGATGAAGCAGACCGTGTTTGCGGATTTGCACCGGCTCTATCCGGACCGCATCAACAACAAGACCAATGGCGTGACCCCGCGTCGCTGGCTGAATGGATGTAACCCTGGACTTACGGGTATTATCCGTGAGGCCATCGGCGACAAGTTCTTGGACGATGCAGAGTTGCTGACCGCTTTGAAGCCGTTTGCGACTGACGCTGCCTTCCGCGATAAATTTGTGGCTGCTAAGTATGCCAACAAGGTTCGTCTTGCGGAGCTTGTTAAGCAACGCGTTGGTGTGCGGATTGATCCGCAGGCCATGTTTGATATTCAAATCAAGCGTATTCATGAATATAAGCGCCAGCTTTTGAATATCATCGAAGCGGTGGCACTTTATGATGCCATTCGTGCCAACCCGACGAAAAACTGGGCGCCACGCGTCAAGCTATTCGGCGGCAAGGCAGCGCCAACTTATCATACCGCCAAGCTCATCATTAAGCTGGCCAATGATGTTGCCAAGGTCATCAACGGGGATCCGGCAGTTCGCGGTCTTCTCAAGATTATCTTTATTCCAAACTATAATGTTTCTACTGCTGAAGTGATGATCCCTGCGGCGAACTTGTCTGAGCAAATTTCTACGGCAGGTCTGGAAGCATCCGGCACCGGCAATATGAAATTTGCGCTGAACGGCGCGGTGACAATCGGCACGCTTGACGGTGCAAATGTTGAAATCCGCGACCATGTTGGCGATGATAATATCTTCATCTTCGGCAAAACTGCGCAGGAAGTTGCTGACCTTCGAGTGCAGGGCTACAATCCCCGTGCCGTCATTGAAGCGTCACACGAACTGACCGAGGCGTTGGCGCAAATCGGCTCTGGCGTATTCTCGCCGGATGATGTCAACCGTTACAAAGACCTGGTCCAGAACCTCTATGACCATGACTGGTTCCTCGTCTGCGCCGACTTTGACGCCTACTATAAAATGCAGCGTCATGTGGACAGCGTCTGGCACGACCAAAAGGAATGGAACCGGATGGCTATCATGAACACAGCGCAAGTCGGCTGGTTCTCATCCGACCGCACCATCCGCCAATATGGCGCGGAAATCTGGGGCGTTAAGGGAAGCTGACGGTCAGTATAGACTGGCGGATGCACAAATTCCTGTTTAGACAAAACCTCTAGCTTTTAAAGCTAGAGGTTTTTGTATAAGGAGCACCCGCCTTGGATTTTACCAACAAAATCGCTTTGATAACGGGAACCACGGGCATAGCCCGTGCAGTGGCAATCAAGCTTGCTTCATTGGGTGCACAGGTGATTGCGCTTGGTATTGATGAATCTGGCAATGCCGCATTAGCGAGCGATGCGCCAAGCATTATCGTGCGGCGCACCGATGTTTCCGTGCCGGAAGACGTGCAGGCGGCGGTGTCCGAGATTGAACAGCGCTTCGGCGCACTGGACATTATTGTCAACTCGGCGGCCATTCATCCTTATGGTGATGCGGTGCAGACTTCGCCTGAAATATTCGCCAAAGCGATGGCGGTGAATGTTGGCTCTATTCATCTAACGGCACATTTTGGTGTGCCATTAATGCGCAAGCGCAGAAGCGGCGTTATCGTCAATGTATCGAGTGTGCAGGGCCACGCTTGTCAGGCAGGCGTGATGGCTTATGTCGCCACCAAGGGCGCAATCCACGCGATGACCCGCGCTATGGCGCTGGATTTTGCGCCGGATAAAATCCGCGTTGTCTCGGTTAGCCCCGGCTCAGTGCGCACGCACATTCTTGAACTTGCCGAGCGGACGTTTGACGGGCCGAACGCCAATATCGACGATGCCTTTGCCCGATTTGGGGCCGCCCACCCAATTGGGCGCATTGGCGAACCTGAGGAAGTGGCTGATTTTATTGCATTTATTGCGTCAGACCGCGCTGGGTTTATAACAGGATCAGATCATATTCTTGATGGCGGACTGACGGCGGCGCTGGGCGTTAAGTAAGCTCGATAACATAGCAATCGCCGCCCGAGATTGTGATATTTCCATCGCCT
>JANPBE010000695.1:0-2520 GCA_031430295.1 Phyllobacterium sp. | reverse complement strand
ACCTACACTGAAAAGTGTAATAAAACTCTAAACTGCAATACCGCCGTGCTTTACTTTATGCTCCGGCTCAACATGAATCAAAACCGAAATACCTGCCATGGCTTCTTTCAAGCCATTTTCAATCCGGTCGCAAATATCGTGCGCTTGCGAGACAGTCATGCCTGCGGGAACCACCAAATGAAATTCAGCAAAGCGCACAGAGCCGGCCTCGCGGGTTTTCAAATCATGAAACTCAATTGCGCCAGTAGCATTCGCGGAGATGACACTGCGAATTTTCTCCTGCTCACCGCTTTCTAGGGCCGTGTCCATCAAGCCTTGCACAGAGCCGGAAACAACCCGCCAGCCTTGCCAAAGAATATTCACCGCCACCACCATCGCCATCACAGGGTCCAGCCAAACCCAACCCGTTACCAACGACAGCAACAGCCCCGCCAAAACGCCAACAGAGGTAATCACGTCAGTGTTGATGTGCATCCCATCGGCAATCAACGCTGGCGAGCGGGCCTTGCGACCGGTGCTAATGAGAATATACGCCCACACCGCATTCACCGCTGCCGAAGCGGCATTGATCGCCAAACCCAGTACGGGCGCTTCCAACATCTTTGGTGCGCCAAGTGCAAACCAAGCCTCGCGAAAGATGAGCACTGCCGCCAAGACAATCAGCACGCCTTCGGTAACGGCAGAAAAATACTCCGCCTTATGATGGCCAAATGGATGCTCCGCGTCAGCAGGCTTGTGGCTGAGGCGAATGGCATACCACGCGACGCTCGCCGCAATGACGTTGACGATGCTTTCGAGTGCATCCGATAAAAGCGCCACCGAACCCGTGACATGCCAAGCCACAAACTTCATGCCCATCACAAGAAACGCCACCGCGATGGACGCGGCAGCAAGGCGGCGCACTGTGGCTTTAACGCTCATACTTCAAGCCTTCGGCTTGCGGCGCGGCATATGCGCCACCACATTTTCAATCATCCGCATACCGGCATTGCCGCCCAGCGTCATGATGGATTCGGGGTGGAACTGCACCGCCGCAATCGGCTCCTTATCATGCTCGAACGCCATGATAACGCCGTCATCAGTCTCCGCCGTCACGCGAAATTCCTTGGGTAGGCGAACAGGATCGGCAAATATCGAATGATAGCGCCCGACAGTCACTTCCTGCGGCAATCCTGAGAAAATGATGCCATTGCGTGATACCCGAATCCGCGACGGCTTGCCGTGCATCGGCACATGCAAATGCCGCAACTCGCCGCCATAGGCTTCCGCCAAGGCTTGCAGCCCCAAACACACACCAAATATCGGCAAATCCCGCGCACGCGATTTGGTAATCGTCGCTTTACAGTCAAAATCCTTCGGCGAACCGGGACCGGGCGATAGCACAACCAAATCCGGATTGACCTCATCGAACACGGCGTCTGATACAGGCGAGCGCACGGTCGTCACCTTCGCGCCAGTCTGGCGGAAATAATTGGCCAGCGTATGCACGAACGAATCTTCATGGTCCACCAGCAGAATGTTGACGCCCTCGCCCACCTTTGCCGCGCTTTCCACGCCGCCAGCCGCATTGCCCTTCGGCGCTTCGCGAATCGCCGAAATCAGCGCGGAGGCCTTCAATTCCGTCTCCGCCTCTTCCTCTTCCGGTATCGAGTCAAAGAGCAAAGTCGCCCCAGCCCGCACTTGCGCGATCCCTTCTTTGATGCGGATGGTGCGCAGCGTGAGGCCCGTGTTCATGTCGCCATTAAAATGGATCATGCCAACAGCGCCGCCATACCAAGCGCGTGATGATTTTTCATTTTCCTCAATAAACCGCATCGCCCACAGCTTCGGCGCACCCGTCACAGTCACGGCCCACGCATGGCTGAGAAACCCATCAAACGCATCCATGCCTTCACGCAGGCGTCCCTCGATGTGGTCCACAGTGTGAATCAGCCGCGAATACATTTCAATCTGCCGCCGCCCGATAACCCGCACCGAACCCGGCTCGCACACGCGGCTCTTATCATTGCGGTCCACGTCCGAACACATCGTCAGCTCGGACTCGTCTTTCTTCGAGTTGAGCAATTTCAAGATTTGCTCACTGTCTGAAATCGCATCATCGCCGCGCTTGATGGTTCCCGAAATCGGGCATGTCTCAATGCGCCTGCCGTTGACACGCACGAACATTTCCGGCGAAGCGCCGATTAGATATTCGCCCGCGCCCAGATTGATGAAGAACGAATAGGGCGACGGATTGATAACCTTCAAACGGCGCGCAATTTCGGAGGGCTCAGTCTTGCATTGCTCATAAAATGTCTGGCCCGGAACCACCTCAAACAGATCGCCGCGTTTGAAGCTATCCATCGCTTTAACAACCAGCTTGGCATATTCGCCCGGCACTTGATCGCCGCGACCGGTGTTCTCTGTGCTTGGCACAAATGGCATGTCCGCCGTCTCGAGCGTAAGGCCGTGTTTGGACCTACCGTCAAACTCAAACTCATAGCGCTGGTGCCAAGCCTTGGCGGAATAATGGTCCACCAC
>JANPBE010000694.1:0-4389 GCA_031430295.1 Phyllobacterium sp. | reverse complement strand
TGGCGGCTGCGGTAGGCGCTGGTGACGATGACGGGCACGCGACCAGCGATATGACCAAGGCAGAGTTTGGTCAGCGTTTCGCGCTCGGCATCCGATAGTAAGAACTGCTCGGAAAAATTGGCAAGGATGCAAATGCCATCGACACCCTGGTCAATCATCAAATCCAGAATGCGCTTCATGCCTTCCAGATCAAGGCTGCCATCATCATTGAACGCGGTCGGGGCGACGGGCCAAACACCGGTATAGGGACGTTTTGTCATTTCAGTGCCTCAAGCAAAAACGTAGGATGTTTTAACGGTGGTGTAGAATTCGCGGGCATGGCTGCCCTGCTCACGCGGACCATAGCTCGAACCTTTCGTGCCGCCAAATGGTACGTGGTAGTCAACGCCTGCGGTTGGCAAATTCACCATGACCATTCCAGCTTTTGCCTGCTTGCGGAAGGCCGTCGCGTATTTCAGCGAGGTAGTGCAGATGCCTGCGCAGAGGCCAAACTCGGTATCGTTAGCGGTTGCCAAGGCTTCCGCAAAGTCCGCCACTTTAATGACCGATGCACACGGGCCGAAGATTTCTTCGCGAGAAACGCGCATGGCATTCGTCGCGTTGGCGAACACGGCAGGCTGTTGGAAAAAGCCCTCTGTTCCGATACGCCCGCCACCGGAAACAGTGCAGCCTTCAGCCTTGGCCAACTCAACGAAAGCCAAGTTGGAGGCCAGTTGCTTATCGTCCACCACAGGGCCAACTTGTGACGTACTATCCAGTGGATCGCCGACTTTCAGCGCCAGTGCGGCAGCAGTGAATTTTTCGACGAACTTATCGTGGATTCCAGCCGTGACGATGATGCGCGAAGATGCTGTGCAGCGCTGGCCCGTAGAGAAAAAGGCGCCATTGATGGCGGCGTTTACCGCCAAGTCCAAATCAGCATCATCCAGCACCACGAGCGGGTTCTTGCCACCCATTTCAAGCTGCACTTTTTTGCCAAGCTCCATGGCACGAAGGCCAATACGCTTGCCGGTACCTACGGAACCGGTGAACGATATCGCGTTGATTTCCGGATGGTCAACAAGGCGCTGGCCAACAGTTGAGCCAGAACCCATAACCAAATTGAACACGCCTGCCGGACAGCCAGCCTCGTGCAAAATACTTGCGATTTCCCATGAACAGCCCGGAACTAAATCGGCGGGCTTCATGATGACGGTATTGCCATAAGCAAGCGCCGGGGCGATTTTCCATGCAGGGATAGCAATCGGGAAATTCCATGGCGCGATGATCGCCACCACGCCAACTGGCTCGCGGTCAATTAGCACTTCAATGCCGGGCCGCACGGAGGCCAGCTTTTCGCCGCCGATGCGCAATGTCTCGCCTGCGAAAAACTTGAAGATCATTGCTGCGCGGACAGTCTCACCGATGCCTTCTGCGAGCGTCTTGCCTTCTTCACGCGATAGCAAACGGCCAATTTCGTCTTTGCGCGCCAAAATCTTATTGCCAACTGCATCCAGCAAATCAAAGCGTACTTGCGGCGAAGCATTTGCCCACGCTGGCAGCGCTGCTTTTGCGGCAATAACGGCTGCATCCACGGCAGACGCATCAGCGGACGCATAGTGCCCGATGACATCATTTGTGTTGGATGGATTGATGTTTGCACGTGTGCTGTCGGCTTCGACCCACTGGCCGCCGATAAGATTAGCATGATTCACGGATTGGCTCTCCCATTTCAATGGTCATACTATATTGCGACTATTTGCACTTTGTCACTTGATATTTTTAAAAATTATCGCAATCATCGTACCATTGAAAAATTTGAAGGCCGTGCGATGATGAATGTGAAAGCTGAGACGGAGAAAACTGAAGGGGCAAGTGCCAACCTCACGCTTTCGCTGGCTGCAACATTGGGCCGCAAAATCATTGCCCGTAATCTCACCTCTGGCATGTCACTGCCGACTGAAAGCGAGTTGCAGGTCGAGCATGGCGTCTCCCGCACCGTCGTGCGCGAGGCCGTGCGCCATTTGGCATCAAAAGGGTTGGTCTCGGTTGGACCGAAAGTGGGCACGCGCGTGCGCCCGCCCGCCGAGTGGAACATGCTCGATCCTGAGGTGATGGAATGGCATTTATCGAGCGCCGCATCAGCGGATTTTATCACCGCGCTTTATGAGTTGCGTTTGATGATTGAGCCGGAGGCAGCACGGCTTGCCGCCTCGCGCATTTCGCCAGCCCAAAAGACGGCACTGCGGGACTCGCTTGAGGGCATGAAGGAAAATTTGCAGGAATCTAAAGATTTGATTGCTGCGGATTTGGCGTTTCACCGCGTGATTTTGGAATCCACCGGCAATCCGATTTTACGCTCTTTTGGCGCGCTGATTGAAAACAGCCTGTCGGTTTCCTTCTCGTTAAGTTGGCGCAAAAGTGAGCCGGGCAATTCGCTCAATCTTCATGGTCAGGTGGTGGAGGCCATCGTCAATGGAGATGAAGATTTGGCAGCGCTGCAAATGCGCCGTCTGATCTCAACAGCACAGCGCGACGTGCGCCAAGCCTTGGCGGCCAATGAGGCCCAGTCCGCATCCGTTTGATAGGTATCTAGTTTTTAGAATTTGGGAGAGAGACATGACATTCAAGAAGGCCGCATGGCCGCGCCGTATGCGCTCGCAAGATTGGTTTGGCGGCACCAGCCGCGATGCTATCTATCATCGCTCATGGATGAAAAATCAGGGCTTTCCAGCTGATATGTTCGATGGTCGTCCGGTCATCGGCATTTGCAACACATGGTCTGAGTTGACGCCCTGCAACGCGCATTTGCGCGACTTGGCAGAGCGCGTAAAGCGTGGTGTTTACGAGGCGGGCGGGCTACCGCTGGAGTTCCCTGTATTCTCGCCATCAGAAAGCGCCTTGCGCCCCACAGCGATGCTGTATCGCAACCTCTGTGCTATGGATGTTGAAGAGGCTATCCGCGCCAACCCTCTGGATGGCGTGGTACTTTTGGCTGGCTGCGACAAGACCACGCCTGCGCTTTTGATGGGTGCGGGAAGCGTTGATATTCCGGCTATTCTGGTTTCT
This sequence comes from Phyllobacterium sp., assembly GCA_031430295.1. GTDB lineage: Bacteria > Pseudomonadota > Alphaproteobacteria > Rhizobiales > Rhizobiaceae > JANMEX01. The sequence goes on along the minus strand of JANPBE010000694.1, from coordinate 1,341 downwards.
GGCGGACCGATGCTGAACGGCAAATGGCGCGGCCAAGATGTCGGCTCGGGCACGGCGCTCTGGCAAATGTCGGAGATGGTGAAATCCGGCGAAATCACCAATGAGGATTTTCTTGAAGCCGAGCAAGGCATGTCGCGTTCGCCCGGTTCCTGCAATACGATGGGCACAGCATCCACCATGGCATCCATGGCCGAAGCTCTTGGCATGGCGCTCTCTGGCAATGCGGCAATTCCGGCCGTTGACTCCCGCCGCCGCGTGATGGCGCAACTCACTGGTCGCCGCATTGTTGATATGGTCAAAGATGATTTGAAGCCTTCTGATATTATGACCAAAAACGCTTTTGAAAACGCCATTCGTGTCAATGGCGCTATTGGCGGGTCCACAAATGCTGTTGTGCATTTGCTCGCGATGGCGGGCCGCGTTGGAGTTGATTTGACGCTGGCCGATTGGGATCGTCTCGGCCGCGATGTGCCGACAATTGTGAATTTGCAGCCATCCGGCAAATATTTGATGGAAGAATTTTTCTATGCGGGCGGCCTGCCGGTTGTCATCAAGACTTTGTCCGAAGGTGGACTGTTGCATGACGATGCGATTACCGTTTCCGGGAAATCAATTGGTGAGGAAGTCTCCGTCGCCAAAAACTGGAATGATGATGTCATCCGTCCCGTTGACAAGGCGCTGGTAAAATCCGGCGGCATCGCCGTGCTGCGCGGCAATCTTGCGCCCAATGGCGCAGTGCTAAAACCATCAGCGGCGTCCGCGCATTTGATGCAACATAAGGGCCGCGCCTATGTGTTTGAATCCATCGAGGATTTCCATGGCACGATCAATGATGACAGTCTCGACATTGATGAAAACTCAATCATGGTGCTGAAATATTGCGGCCCCAAAGGCTATCCCGGCATGGCGGAAGTTGGCAACATGGGCCTGCCGCCAAAGGTCTTGAAGAAGGGCATTAAGGACATGATCCGCATCTCCGATGCGCGCATGTCCGGCACGGCTTACGGCACAGTTATCCTGCATGTTTCGCCGGAAGCGGCGGATGGCGGACCGCTGGCACTGGTGAAAACTGGCGATATGATTGAGGTGGATATTCCGGCAAGACGCTTGCATCTGGATGTCAGCGAGGCGGAACTGGCAGAGCGCCGTGCGGTATGGGTCTCCCCCGTGGAAGAAGCCAAGAGCGGCTATGTGCGGCTATATCTTGACCATGTTCAACAGGCGGACAAGGGCGCGGATTTGGACTTCCTCGTCGGGTGTCGCGGGTCTGTTGTGAAACGCGACTCGCATTGAACCAACTATTGTTGGGCGATCGTTAACCCGTCCTTGTCAAAATATGTC
>JANPBE010000693.1:0-1087 GCA_031430295.1 Phyllobacterium sp. | reverse complement strand
GGTGTGACTGGTTGGGCGCAAATCAGTGGTTGGCGCGGCGAGATTGACTCGGATGAGAAGATCAAAATGCGCACCGAGTATGACCTTTACTATATCGAAAACTGGTCGCTGTGGCTGGATTTGAAAATACTGTTTCTCACCCCCGTGCGCCTTCTGAATACGGAGAATGCTTATTGAGCGCTCTGGCCACCTACGACACCATTGAACCGGCGGAGCGCAGCGCGGCTGTGAACCGTCTTATCAAGGTGTTTGCCTTGGGGCTTGGTGTTGCGCTTTCCGGCTATGTGCTTTCTGAGCCCTCGCCATATGAGCTGGTGATGACGCCGCTTATCGTCATCTGGGCGCTGTTCGGCCTACGACTTTCGCGCACGAATACGCCGCTGTTGATGCTGCTCGTGCTATTCAATGTCGGCTTTATGATTTCCATGACGCAGTTGTCGGACCTCAAAGACACGCCGCTCTATGCCGCCGTCGGTTTCTTTCTGGCTATCACGTCGGTGTTTTACGCTGCTGTTATTGAGCGCGATATGAGCCTGCTGCCGGTGATGTATAGCGCCTATACGATTGCCGCCATATTCACGTCCCTGCTCGGCATTGCGGGTTATTTTCATCTGTTTCCGGGCGCCGACTATTTCACACTTTACGACCGCGCGCGCGGCGGGTTCAAAGATCCGAACGTGTTTGGTCCCTATCTCATGCTGCCAGCGGCGTGGCTGCTGTATGGCGTGTTGCGGGGCAAGGCTATTTCGATGCCGCCACGTTTGATCGGATTGCTGATTGTCTCAATCGGCGCGTTCCTCTCCTTCTCCCGTGCAGCTTGGGGCATGTTGATATTAGTCATGCTTTTGGTAACAATTTTCTCCTTCGTTGCCAGCAACAGTAACCGCATCCGCCTGCGCATTGTGCTGCTGTCTGGCGCGGTATTTATGCTTGTGGCGCTCGCGGTTATCGTCGCGTTGCAGTTTCCCGAAGTTGCCGACCTGTTCTCCAAGCGCGCTAAGCTGGTGCAGGATTATGACGGTGCGCGCCTTGGCCGCTTTGCCCGCTATTGGTTCGGGCTGCTCCTTGCCACTGAACATCCACTCGG
>JANPBE010000692.1:0-3177 GCA_031430295.1 Phyllobacterium sp. | reverse complement strand
CTTGATCCGAACCAGCCAATTCCGATGAAAATGGTTGGCCACGTCACATCATCCTACTGGTCGGAAAACTGTGACCGTTCCATTGCCATGGGCCTTGTGGCTGGCGGCTTTGAGAAAATGGGCCAGACGGTTTTCATCCCGATGCCGGACCGTGTGATTGAAGCTGAAATCTGCGATGCTGTATTCTATGACAAAGAAGGGGGCCGGATAAATGTCTGAGCTCAACATCAAATCCCGCCAGCCGCTGGATGGCCGCATTGCCGCCTTTGGTGCTGCCACGCTTTCGCCCGCCGCGCCTGCCTCCCGTCTCTCGCTTCGTGCGCGTCCTGATGCGGTTGCGGCGTTGTCAAAGGCGCTGGGCGTCGCGCTTCCGGTGAAGCCTAAAACCAGCACCGTTTCCGGCACACGCACTGCCTTCTGGCTCGGCCCTGATGAATGGCTGATTTTGGACGACGCTGCAAAAGACATGGTGGCGGAATGCGCCAAGGCAAAAGTGTTGTGCTCGCCCGTCGATGTCTCGCAGCGCAACACAGCTGTGATGGTCATGGGCGCAAATGCGGAGGGCACGCTATCCGCAGGCTGCCCGCAAAATCTGTCTGAAGCTGTGTTTCCTGTCGGAGCTGTTTCCCGCACGCTGCTTGGCAAAATCGAAGTGATTATCTATCGCAAAGACCGCCACGTTTTCCGTGTGGAATGCTGGCGTTCGTTCTCAGATTATATGTTTACATATTTGTCTGAAGCGGCACGGGATAGCGTGGCTTGATATTTGTCTGACTGTATGACAGTGTAACATCCTGTATGCAGAGGACAGAACATCATGCGCTCAAGTCGTCCCGTCACAGTCACTTTAGGCAAACAGCAATCCATTCTCGATGCGAGTTTGGCATCGGGTAATTATGAGTCTGCCAGCGAAGTCGTGAGGGCTGCATTGCGTGCCTTACGCCGCCAAGATGACATTCTTAACGAAGTAATGTCTGAGAAAATCCGCGAGTCTATGCAGGACTCGCGTGCCGACATCCCCATGAGCGAAGTTTTTGCCAAGTTGCGTGCGCGGCAACTTGCAAAGTCTCAATAGTATGGCACGGGCCATCATTTTTCGTCCGGCCGCCGAAGCAGATTTGATTGAGTTATTTGCCTATATTGCCGAGGCCAGCAGCCCGCACCGCGCGGGGCAATATATTGATCGCATCGAAGTTGCGTGTTTGGCCCTAGCGGAATTTCCAGAGCGAGGCTCACTGCGAAACGATCTCTACCCGAATATCCGGATTATTGGCTTTGAACGGAGAGCGTCGATCGCCTTTATTATTGACGACCACACTGTTCGAATTGTTCGGGTATTTTATGGTGGACGGCAGTTTCCTGAGAACTGGGATGACGTAAATGATGGCGAGTAATTTTGCCTACTCGCCCATTTCCACCACAGCCAGTGTTAGCCACGTCGCCTTCAGCGCGGGGCTTATCGAGCCTTCTATTTCCAGCGCCACCTCGTAAGTATTCAGCACGCGGCCGGACTTGCGGATGTCGGCGGCGGCGAGGGTGAAGCGGGCGCGGACTCTTGCTCCGGACTTTACGGGCGTTAGGAAGCGTAGTTTGTCGAAGCCATAGTTGATTCCCATTGTGGCGCCGACGATGCCGGGTAGGGCTTCGTAGGCAAGCGTGGATAAAAGTGAGACTGTGAGAAAGCCATGCGCAATAGTGCCACCAAAAGGTGCTTCGGCCTTGGCACGTTCGGGGTCAACATGGATGAACTGATGATCGTCTGTGGCGTCGGCAAAACGGTTGATCATATCTTGGCTGACCACGCGCCATTCGGACAGGCCAATTTCTGTGCCAACCGCAGCGCGCAACTCGTCTAGGGTTAGAGGTGGTTTCATGTGTCAGACCCAAAATGCTTTAATCATAGCAAATGCGGCAATATGCGGATTTTGTCTAGAGTTGATGCGTCTTTAGTCCAAGCCACTTGCCAACTTAGTAAAAGCGACCGAAAGTACTATTCCAAGCAAATTTAGTTCCGTGCCATGTTCTGCCAACATTCGGGAGGATTGTTGATTGGAAATTAGTGGTGAGTATGAAATCGCTGCGCCGCGCACGCGAGTTTGGCAGCTTTTGAATGATCCGTTGGTGCTTAAAGAGTGCATTCCCGGCTGTGAAGAATTGACGGCTGATGATGAAGATTCATTCGCAGCAACTGTCGTTTTGAAAATTGGCCCCATAAAAGCAAAGTTTAACGGCGAAGTGACGCTGTCGGATAAGGTCGTGCCCGAAAGCTACACCATTACGGGTGAAGGAAAGGGCGGCATCGTCGGCTTCGCCAAGGGCGCGGCCAAGGTTCATTTGGCTGAGCATGATGGCATAACAACCCTTACTTATAACGTGAACGCTGATGTTGGCGGCAAGATTGCCCAGCTTGGTGCGCGTCTTATCGTTTCAACTTCCAAGAAGCTGGCCGATGAGTTTTTCGGAAAGTTTGCCGGTATTGCGGGCACGCCCGTCGCTTAGATCGATAAATTATACATACATGAGGAGGAACATGAATGTCGAAGATTGAATTAAATATCAACGGTCGCAAAGTAGCCGGAGACGTTGAAGACCGGACCCTGCTTGTGCAGTTCATCCGTGAAAATGCTTTACTCACCGGAACGCATGTCGGCTGCGATACATCGCAGTGCGGCGCTTGTGTTGTGCATGTCGACGGCAAGGCTGTGAAGTCCTGCACCATGCTTGCCGTGCAGGCAACCGGCACAAACATTATGACAATCGAAGGCTTGGCTGATGGCGCGACGCTGCATCCTGTGCAGGTGGCGTTCCATGAAAACCACGGGCTTCAGTGCGGATTTTGTACACCTGGCATGATTATGGCGAGCGTTGACATTATCAATCGCCATCCTGACGGTTTGGATGAGGCGACTGTACGTGCGGAGCTGGAAGGCAATATTTGCCGCTGTACCGGCTATCACAACATCGTCAAATCGGTGCTCGATGCGTCGAAGAAGATGGCAAAGAGTTCAAAGAAGAAGGCTGCTTAGGCCGTGAACGGGGAGCGTTGGCTTAGTGCCGCGCTTTCATGTCCGCCTTCGCATTTTCGAACAACGTAAATACAATTTTCGGGAGGAACTGAAAAATGGGTATTGAAGGTATTGGCGCCAGTGTGCTGCGCAAAGAAGATAAGCGCTTCAT
>JANPBE010000691.1:0-1491 GCA_031430295.1 Phyllobacterium sp. | reverse complement strand
GTAGAATAATTGCTGCCAGCAGCGGTGATGGCACCTGTCGTACACGTGGTTGCAGCCTCAGCAATCAGGTCGTTTACAGCCGTCACCGTCACAGTTTGCGCGACATTGTAGTTGGCGGTTGTAAAAGTAAGCGTGGTTGGTGCAAATGTGCACTGTCCGCTGGCATCGGGGTTGATTGTTATTGTCGTGGTCGCCGATGGCACGGTGGCGAGTACGACCGTAAACGCGCCGTTCGTGCCGCCCTCAGTTGCAGTTGCGCTCGTCACGGCTACATTGATTGCGGCTGGCGTAAACGCGTATTGAAGTGAGCTGGTACCGACCGCGTTTGAATATCCGTCCAATTGAATACGATAGGCTGTCCCGGCCGTTACTTGCAGCGTCAAACGGCTGCCGTAACCTGCATTAACCGCTGTTGCACAGCCTGCGGTATCGTCGTTCTGCTGAATTAGCACCAAGGTCGCCAAAGTCGCCCCGGTATAGGCAGCCAGTGTCGTGTCGTAAGATGTAACAGCCGCGCCGCAAGTTTGAACTACGAGCGTTCCGGCTGTCGCAGGTGTGTAGGTGTACCAAAAACTGTTGATCGGCGTGAAGGTTCCAGGCTCGCCAATCTCAGCAGTTGCCCCTGTCGTGTTTCCAGATATGGCACCGGAACCCGATATTGTTGCACCTGGGAAATTGTCTAGTGCGTGAGCCGCCACTGTCGCGCCGAAAAAAGTGGATCCAAGTATGAGTACGGCAAAAAATGCGCGAACGCGCGGTAGCCGCAAAAGCTGCTCCATAACTTGCACAGCACCAAGACGGCGCTTTTTATTTTGCCCTAAATATTTCATTGTGGCTTTGGTTTTAACCTGACTGCTTTGACACCGAGCAGACTACGCACCGCACGACTAGACATTTGAGTTACATTTCTGGCATGATTGTGACGATTAGAGAAATGAAGCGTGCCGGAGCAGAGGCATTAAACGCTGTCAAATCAAGGGTTTTCCACAAGATAATTTTAGAAATTAGAGGAAACGCATATTACTGTTTCACAGTGGTACAAGTTCAATGTTGTTTCTCCGAACAGAGTTTCAGAATGTAGCGCAGCTACAGGTGACGTTTACTCTGTCTTAAATCGACTCTGGCACTTTCCCCGGCATCTGCATCCTTGCTCTTGAACAGGACTAGGGGTCGGCCCTATTTAGACATTTGAATTTGAGTTTTTGATTCCCAAGGCAATCCTTGCCGCCTAGCGCCTAAATGGCCGGAGACCTGACATGAGACATCCAATTGAAACCGCAATGAACCTCGTGCCGATGGTCGTTGAACAGACCGCTCGTGGCGAGCGGGCCTACGATATTTTTTCACGCCTTCTAAAAGAGCGTATCATCTTTATCACTGGCCCGATTGAAGATGGAATGGCCACGCTCGTTTGCGCACAGTTGCTTTTCCTAGAAGCGGAAAATCCGAAGAAGGAAATCAACCTTTACATCAATTCGCCAGGCGGCGTCG
>JANPBE010000690.1:0-2944 GCA_031430295.1 Phyllobacterium sp. | reverse complement strand
CACAAGATCAATAATTGCTTGGGGCAAATTCTGCTGGCAAAACGCATGGGCAAAACCCGCATCATCGCCGAAACGGGCGCAGGCCAGCACGGCGTGGCATCGGCCACTGTGTCGGCACGCTTCGGCCTGCCATGCCATGTTTATATGGGCGCAACGGACGTTGAGCGTCAGGCTCCCAACGTGTTCCGTATGAAGCTGTTGGGCGCGGAAGTGAACCCTGTTACGGCGGGCCACGGCACGCTGAAAGACGCCATGAACGAGGCGCTGCGTGACTGGGTCACCAATGTGCACGACACTTACTATATGATCGGCACAGCCGCTGGCCCGCATCCGTACCCGGAAATGGTGCGTGATTTCCAGTCCGTCATTGGTCGCGAGACCAAGGAACAGATGCTGAAAGCCGAAGGCCGTCTGCCAGATTTGCTCATCGCCGCAGTCGGTGGTGGGTCTAACGCCATTGGCCTGTTCCATCCGTTCCTCGACGATAAGGACGTGAAAATCGTCGGCGTGGAAGCGGGCGGCAAGGGCTTGCAGGGCGAAGAACATTGCGCATCGCTCACTGCCGGTTCGCCCGGCGTGCTGCACGGCAACCGCACCTATTTGCTGCAGGATGGCGATGGCCAAATCAAAGAAGGTCATTCCATTTCCGCGGGTTTGGATTACCCCGGCATCGGGCCGGAACATTCATGGCTGAAAGACTCAGGCCGCTGCGAATATGTGCCCATCATGGACACCGAAGCGCTGGAGGCGTTCCAACTGCTTACCCGTTTGGAAGGCATCATCCCCGCGCTGGAGCCTGCCCACGCCTTGGCAGAAGTTATCAAGCGCGCGCCAAAAATGGGCAAGGATAAGATCATCGTGATGAACCTCTGCGGGCGGGGTGATAAGGATATTTTCACCGTGGGCAAGATTTTGGGATTTGGATTGTAAGAACATGACCACCCGCATAGACACAAAATTTGCCGCCCTTCGTTTAGAAAACCGTCCAGGTCTCGTGACCTATTTCATGGGCGGCGATCCGGACTATGAAACTTCGCTTAATATCATGAAGGCGCTGCCCGCTGCCGGGTCTGATGTGATTGAGCTTGGTATGCCGTTTTCTGATCCGATGGCCGATGGCCCTGCCATTCAGGCGGCAGGACTGCGCTCGCTAAAAGGCGGGCAGACGTTGGCCAAGACATTGCAAATGGCGGCGGACTTTCGCCACGGCGACAATGAAACGCCGATTGTTTTGATGGGCTATTATAACCCCATCTATATTTACGGCGTGGAGCGCTTTTTAGTGGATGCCAAGGCATCCGGCATTGACGGCCTAATCGTGGTGGATTTGCCACCGGAAATGGACGAAGAGCTTTGCCTGCCAGCCTTAAAAGCGGGCCTTAATTTCATTCGTCTGGCCACGCCAACCACTGATGACAAGCGCCTGCCAATGGTTCTCACCAACACGTCCGGCTTCGTGTATTATGTCTCGATGACCGGCATCACAGGCGCGGCGCTGACGGATACATCCAAGGTGGCGCAGGCTGTGAAACGCATCAAGTCGCATACGGACTTGCCGATTGCCGTTGGTTTCGGCGTGAAGACTGCCGAGCAAGCAAAGGTTATTGGCCAATCAGCGGATGCCGTTGTGGTGGGTTCGGCCATCGTTAATTTAATTGCGTCCACGCTGACCAAAGACGGTAAAGCCACCGCTGAAACCGTTGATAGCGTGGCGACCATGGTGCGCGGGCTTTCCAGCGGTGTAAAAGCATCCCGTGTTTAAGGGATAGGCTTGCACCGATAGCCAGACAGTCTTACATCTTGCATATGTAATCGTAGGAGATTTTTCCATGAACTGGATCACCAGCTATGTCCGTCCGCGTATCAATTCGATGCTTGGCCGCCGCGATATGCCGGAAAATCTCTGGATCAAATGCCCTGAGACTGGCGAAATGGTGTTCCACTCGGATTTGAAGAAGAATCTGAACGTGATCCCCGCCTCTGGTTTTCACATGAAAATCGGCGCGAAGGATCGTCTGGCTGCATTTTTCGATGATGGCGCTTATACCACGTTGGATAATCCCAAAGCCATTGTGGACCCGCTGAAGTTCCGCGACGAGAAGAAATACACTGACCGCCTGCGCGATGCGAAAACTAAAACTGGTCTTGATGACAGCATCATCAACGCGCTCGGCACGCTCGACGGTATGCCCATTTCCGTCATGGTGCAGGAATTTGCCTTCATGGGTGGCTCGCTCGGCATGGCGGCAGGCGAGGCGATTATCAAGGGCTTCGAGACAGCTATTAAAGACAAGCGCCCGCTTGTGCTGTTCGTCGCTTCCGGCGGCGCTCGTATGCAAGAAGGCATTATTTCGCTGATGCAATTGCCGCGCACGACTGTCGCGGTGGATATGCTGAAAGAGGCTGGCCTGCCGTTTATCGTGGTGCTTACCAACCCGACCACGGGCGGCGTCACGGCCTCTTATGCTATGCTTGGCGATGTGCATTTGGCGGAGCCCGGCGCGCTCATCGGCTTTGCCGGACAGCGCGTTATCGAGCAGACCATCCGCGAAAAATTGCCTGAAGGCTTCCAGCGTTCGGAATATTTGATGGCGCATGGTATGGTAGACCAAGTCGTGGCGCGCAAAGATATGCGCACGGTTATTTCCAGCCTGTTGCATATGATGATGAAAAAGCCTGCGCCTGTTGCAGCGGCAGCATAGTCGTTAGTTCCACGCATGAGCCTGCCCACCGCCGAACAAGAAATCGCGCATCTTATGACGCTGCACCCCAAGGGCTTTGACCTGTCCTTGGAGCGGGTGCTTGGTCTTTTGGAAATTCTTGGTAACCCGCATTTGAAACTGCCGCCTGTTATTCATATTGCTGGCACCAACGGCAAAGGTTCCGCATCCGCTTTTTGCCGCGCGTTGCTAGAAGCGTCCGGCAACATCGTCCACGTTCATAC
>JANPBE010000689.1:0-8789 GCA_031430295.1 Phyllobacterium sp. | reverse complement strand
CGAACACAGTTCAGTGGCGGGCTTTCCAAGGATATTTTCTGCATCTTCGGCCATATCTTTTCCTTCACTATTAAGGGTTCGCCCCCGGCAGGATTTTCAAAATCCGCAACAGCAACACTTCCCTCTGGCGTTGGCCGCAGTCTCTCGAGCGTAACAACGTAGGTTGCGCTCGCAATTCTGTAATTAAAGATAAATACTTGCCCAGAAAGCGCAAAGTATTCGTCACTTTTAACCTCCCGACATCCAGTTAAACATAGACTAATCAGCAGTACCCCAAAGGCAAAAATCAACCTATTCATCTGAACTTCCCCCCTCAGTCGCACGAAGCTTGGCGTAATGAAGTTTAGCCTTACTACGATTGCCGCATACCGCCATGTCACACCACAGCCGTGATTGATTTTTGCTCTTATCCAGAAATAACCAATCGCAATTAGGGCAAATTTTTGCCCGTCCAGTCTTCGCAACGCTAAGCAAACTCATTGCCGAAACTGACGCCAGCACTCCCAAATTTCTGGTACCTTCATGGCTGTCACTGGCAGTTGCAGCCGCAGCAAATAGTGCCGATAGGCTGCCAATGGCAGGTGTCTCACCACCTATCAAGGGCCGAAAATAGCCATCAATCGCCTCCCGCAAACCAATTAAATCCCGGTGCGCAGACTTAGTTTCCGGTGCATAGACGACTGGCCCACCGGTCTCAGTTGCGCAAAATTTTCCTGCCGCCAGCGCGAATGCCGCCACCGCCTCCGTTCCAGTCAAACGATCAATGCGCTTGGCCGGTTGATTGCGGCAAACCACTGTGTTCACCAAATCAAAAGCCAGCGCTCCGCCGGAAAATCTATGAGCTGTCCATTCAAAAATCATGATAAAATATAACTGGTAAAATATGTTTTGCAAGTTAGTATTAAATGCAATCAACGAGGCGAAATGGCGTATTTTTCTCAGTTAGTGCTCAACGGAATTCACAGCGGCGTGCTCTACGCGCTACTGTCCTATGGTTATGTATTGAGCTATCTGGTGACCAAACGCGCCAATATCGCCCATGGCGCACTCTTCGCATTTTCAGGCCAAATGTTCGCGCTCAGTACAAATTTTGCCCACAATGTGCTCTGGATAATCTTGCCGCTCGCCATCGTATTGGGTGGGCTTATTGCACTCGTCATCTGCGCGCTTGTGCTCCTCGTACTGGCCAGATTTGTGTTCCCGCCACTTATTTTACGCACACCAAATACAATGATTACAGCCAGTCTTGCCGTCAGCATTGTTCTGATGGAAAGCGCCCGCATAGCATCCAATGGCCGCGACTTCTGGTTGTCTCCAATTTTGGCAGGTCAAATACATTTTGGGACCACAACGCTCAGCCCAACCCTCACTTTAATCCAAATTTTGAACATAGGCGTCATAATCGCCATCATTCTCAGCGCTGAAACTGTGCTGGTTCGCACAATGTGGGGGCGGCGGATTCGCGCCGTCGCTGATGATTCGCAAGCCGCAAGCCTCTGCGGCATCAACGTTTCTCACATTACTGAACTAGCCATCATTTTCGGAGGACTTTTTGCCGTCCTTGGCGGCGTGATCGCCACCATTTATTATGGCAACATGTCCTTCGGCGCAGGGCTTACCTATGGCCTCAAGGTACTATTCATTGCCTCAGCAGGCGGCTTTTCCCGTCCGCTATATGCGGCCATCGGCGCGTTCTTTTTTGGCATATCTGAAAATCTTTGGGATGGGTATTTTCCGGTGATATGGCGCGAGGCTGTATTCTACTGCGTATTGGCCACCATGCTCTGTATGCGGTCAGAGGGCCAAGTAGGCGTAAACGACCGAATATAAAGATGAGAGGCACAAGCCCGCTTGCCGCCATTTCAACACGAGGGTATAACTAACCAGCACACACCACTACAAACCAGTGCACCAAGAGCCCGATTTTATGCGCCAGCCCCTCATTGCCGTAACCGGCGACGTCCGTTCTTTCGATAATTATACTTGGCACGCCACGCCGCAAACCTATCTTGAGGCAGCAGTATCCGTGGCAAATGTAACGCCCCTCATCGTGCCGGCTTTCGGAGCGCGGATAGATTTGGATGCGATTTTGGACAATGTCGATGGCGTCATGGCCACCGGCTCCAAAACCAACGTCCATCCTGCCCTCTACGGCGTTGAGCCAACCACTGCACACGAGCCATTTGATACTGAGCGCGACAGCACCTCCATTCCCCTGCTGCGCCGTGCCATTGAACGCGGCATACCGGTTCTTGCCATTTGCCGTGGCTTTCAAGAGTTAAACGTCGCTCTAGGCGGCACTATCGCCACCGAAATTCAAGAACTCGAAGGCCGTATGGACCACCGCGCGCCGACCACCGATGATCAGACCGAACGTTTCCGCATCCGCCAATCGGTGAAGGTAAAGGCTGGTAGCTGCTTGGCCGCTATAACAGGTGCTGAAAACATGTCGGTAAACTCACTCCATCGCCAAGCCATAGATAAAATCGCCGCAGGTCTCGAAATTGAAGCCGTGGCGGATGACGGCACGATTGAGGCAGTTTCGGTCACCGGTGCCAAGACTTTTGCCGTTGGCGTGCAGTGGCATCCGGAATATTGGGCCAAGCAAGATGCGCCGTCTAATCGGATATTCAATGCATTCGGCGATGCCGCGCGCGCTCACAATGCCTCAAAGCATAGAGCCATAGCTGCCGAATAATCAGCCTTCGCTAAATGTCACGATGTCTGCGTCAGAGCCTGATGTTTCGTAAGCGAAGCCATCGGATGGACCGACAGACAAAATCGTTTGTCCATCGCTGCCGATGATCCGCGCCGTACCTTTAGCGCCTTCGACCCAAGATGCCGCTTTGCTAAGTCCCGCGCTCACATCATCACAGGCCCCGTCAGCAGCAAGTTTGGCCGCGCCACCGACTGCCTTTGTCAGCATCTTGATGTGACAAGTCTGGCCGGAAGCAGAGTTGAGCGTGTATTCGACCAAACCGGATTTTACTGTATTAGACGGCGTGAACGCCGCCTTGACCACGACTGGTGAGGCTTTTTTACCATCAACGAATGTCATCAGCGCAACACCAACCACAAGCAAACCAAACACAGACTTAATCATATGAAACTTCCGGACCTTGGCCTCCCCACAGAGGCGTGTTCGTTATAATTTCATAATAAGAGTTTCCGAATGGTTAATATCTGCGGCTTCTGAAATGTTTCACAGAGCGGCTTGCAAATGTATTGTTTCCGGCACGGGCGTCACCGCCCCTTTGCCGGAAAACCATGACACAAGATTATCCACACACAGGTTCGCCATAGCGTCACGCGTATGAACCGACGCGGACCCAAGATGCGGGAACAGCACAGCATTCGGCAGTGCCATAAATTCAGGACGCACATGCGGCTCATTTTCAAACACATCAAGACCGGCAGCCGCAATCGTGCGATTTGTTAGCGCAGCGATCAATGCCGCTTCGTCCACTGTTGTGCCGCGCCCCATGTTAATGAGAACGCCATTTGCACCAAGCGCCGCAAGCACCTCCGCGTTAATCGCATGGCGCGTGGCATCGCCCCCCGGCACGACAACAATCAGCGTATCCACCGCACTGGCAAGCTCAATCAGTGTCGCATGATAGGAGTACGTCAGCCCTTCGACTTGGCGGCGGTTATGATAGGCGATGGAAACACCAAACGCCTCAAGCCGCTTAGCAATTGCAGCACCGATGCGGCCCATGCCAAAAATGCCAACTTTCCGGCCGCGCAATGTCAGCGGCGTCAGGCGGTAGTTACCCTTGGCTTCCCAGTCCCCTGCCCGCAAATACCGCTCGGCAGCAGAGAATTCACGAATGGTGTTGAGCAGCAAGCCGATGGCGGTATCGGCAACTTCCTCGGTCAGCACATCCGGCGTATTCGTCACCATAATGCCGTTGGCCCCGGCATATTTGCTGTCCACCGCATCATAGCCGACGCCAAAATTAGCGACGATTTTCAAGTTTTGTAGTTCAGCCATAAAGGGACCGGAAATTGTGGTCATTGCGGCAATGCCCTGAATATCCGCCCGCTGCGCCGCACTTAACTCTGAAGCGTTAGCACTGGAAATCTCCACAGCGTTAAATTCCGCGCGAACCCGCGCCAACGCATGGGCATTCAATTTGCCCGGAACCAGCACAGATATTGTCTTCAAGGGCATAATATCATCCTGCTTTCGGCGCTGGTGCAGACTGGCGCACCCGCAGCTCCGGCGTAATCAGATCATGGCGCAGCGCTGCTGGCGAGCCACTAAGCCGCTCGATCATAGCCCGTGCCGCTCGGCGACCAACCTCGCGCTGGCCGTTCCAAACTGTTGTGAGGCCGGGCGTCGCAATGGACGCCTCTTCCAAATCATCATAGCCGGTCACAGCAAAATCCAACCCAGGTACAAAGCCCGCGCGGGCAATGCCGCTCATAAGGCCGATAGCCACCAAGTCATTCCAGCAAACGGCAGCCGTCGGTTTATGTGGCAGTGCCAAAAACTGGCTGGCGGCATCAAAGCCCTCCCGCTTGGTGCGGGGGCCAGGAATGCGCAAATCCGGATCGACTGTAATTCCCGCCTTTTGCAGCGCCTGAACATAGCCTAGATAGCGATCCCGGCCCGTCGAAGTTTGGTCCGTACCGCCAACCATCGCGATACGCGTGTGGCCAAGGCTGATGAGATGATTGGTCGCCAACCCGATGCCAAAACTATCGTCGCCGCGAAATACCGGCGCAGGGCAACCATCAACAGAGCGTGCGATCAAGACCACAGGCAGATTATTCTCTTCCGCCAGCGCGATATCGGACGCGGGCGTGCCAATGGCGGGCGACATAATCACGCCATCCGCGCCAAGCTGCATCAATGTTTCAAGAAAATTGCGCTGCTTTTCAGTAGAGTCATAATGGTTCGATAGAATGAAAGTCTGCCGCGATTTGTCCAGTTCCGTCTCAATTGAACGCAGAATTTCGGCATAGAACGGGTTCATAATATCATGCACCACGACGCCGAGAATGCCGGAACGCGAGGTGCGCAAGCTGGCAGCGCGGCGGTTATAAATATAACCCAGCGCACGGGCCTCAAGCTTGATACGCTCACGCGTGTCATCCGCAACCAGTGGACTATCCCGCAACGCCAGCGAAACCGTCGCGGTCGAGACACCAAGAGAATCGGCAATAGTAGAAAGTTTAATCTTTTGCGCCAAAGCCTCGTCCCCGTTAGCCCGCTAAATTGCATTTAAACAATTTAAAATGGATTGTCATTAGGGGAAAATTTGGCTGTTGAGCCAAGAAGCTTGGCAAATATTAGTTTATGTTGCCCAACTTAGCGTGATAAATCACCTTTGGTAGCCCGGCAAAATGCGCGTCGCATGTAATGAGCTCATCACAATGCTCTAATGCAGTTGCATAGATTATAGCGTCTGCCATCGACAACTTCAGTTCGGCGATGACGTCAGCGGCAACTAATGCCAATTTCGTATCTAACGGAACCACAACGCATGTGTCCGTAAACGCGATGACCTTCTCTGAAACTTGATCGCCCATTTCTCGTTTCAGCCATTTTGCGAGCTCTAGCTGAACCACGGTTGGAACCACCCAAAATTCTTTGTCAGGGATTGATTTTGCCACGACTATGCCAACCGAACTGGCCAGCATCAATTCAATCCACGCCGAACTGTCAACGAGTTTCATTATTCAGTGTCAGATCGATCACGATAGTTGTGAGGATTTGCGCCTTTGGCAATTCCCATTAACTCCGAGACATCTGGAACCGGCACCAAAATCACGCGACCATCCTTAGGCACAAACGCAAATTCTTGGCCCGCCTTCCATTTGTTGGCAGTGCGAACTGATTTGGGAATAGAAATCTGGAATTTTGACGAAAGCGTCGCTGTATCAGACATATCTCTTACCTTTCACCATCGATGGCAATATAGTAAGAAATGTCACATTTTGCTACCATTGCGAAGTAAAATCACTCGTCTGCATCTTCGTCAGGAGCGTCACCGTCATCCTTACCCAAATCTACGCCTGACAAATTCTTCTCAATCCGCCGCAACATCTTGGAAAGCAGCTTCTGGTCCTTCTTGTCCAAACCCTCTAGCCCGCGCTTTTCAGTCTTGCGGATTGATTTTTCGATGCCAACAATGGCTTCACGACCAGCATCCGTCAGGAAAATATGCGCCAGCCGCGCATCAGTTTCTGAAGCACGCTTGTCGAGGAACCCTTGCGCCTGCAAGCGCGAAATCGTTTTGGTAATCGTAGGCGGACGAACACCAATCTCCAGCGCCAATGCGCCCGGTGTCTGTCCATCTTCCAGCGCGAGCGCCAGCATCAGCTGGTCTTGGCCTGCATAGAGTTTCTTCTCCAGCAGCTTGATGGCCAGCGCCGTGCGGCCAAGACGGGCTACCACCTGCACTTGTTGCAAAATCTTCCGGTCTTTTTTCGACATTGTGATCTCCCGCCACCAAAGGCTTGCCGCCACACCACTGTAGCACTAATGCTGTAATAAGCCGACACATAAACAGGTTATATGACAGTCATGCGACTATGGATAAAAAACCCGCTGGCCATCTTGGCAGAAAATTCCGGTGGCGGAATTGTCATTGAAGGTTCCCGTATCGTGGAATGTGTGGCTGCAGGAAATACCCCCCGCCACGACAAGGTTTTCGATGCCTCACGTCATGTCATCATCCCCGGCCTTATCAACACGCATCACCACTTCTACCAAACACTGACCCGTGCCCACCCGCAAGCGATCAACAAAGAACTGTTCCCTTGGCTAAAAGCGCTCTATCCCATTTGGGCACGGCTAAATCCGCAGGCTTTCCGGCTCGCCACACGGCTTGCGCTCACCGAGCTCATGATGTCCGGCGTCACATGCACGTCGGATCACCACTATGTCTATCCAGCAGGCCTTGAAGACGCGATGGACATTCAGGCGCAAGAAGCCCGCGCATTGGGCATCCGTATGACGCTTAATCGCGGCTCAATGAATCTCAGCCAGAAGGACGGCGGCTTGCCGCCCGATAGCGTGGTGCAAACCCATGATGCCATTTTGGCGGACTGCGAGCGCTCAATTGATCTCCATCACGAAACCGGTGATGAGGCACTAATCCAAGTCGCGTTAGCCCCCTGCTCGCCATTTTCTGTCACGCGTGAATTGATGCGCGACACCGCCATTCTCGCCAAGAAATGCGGCTGCCGCCTGCATACGCATCTGGCGGAAACCCATGATGAAGACCGTTTCTGCGTCGAGACGTTCGGCCAACGCCCGCTGGACTATCTGGAAAGCGTCGGCTGGCTGCATGATAAAACATGGCTCGCCCACGGTATCCATTTTGACGACGCTGAAATTGCCCGCCTTGGCAAGGCAGGCGTTGGCATTTCGCATTGCCCGACTTCAAATATGGTGCTTGCCTCGGGCCATTGCCGCACGCTGGAGCTGGAGGCCGCAGGCGTATCTGTCGGTCTTGGTGTCGATGGTTCCGCCTCCAATGACGCCTCCAATTTGATGGAAGGCGTGCGCCACGCGCTAATGCTCAATCGCCTGATTTATGGTGCCTCGCGTGTCACGCATCTCGATGCGCTGCGCTGGGCAACGCAAGGTTCCGCCAAATGCTTGGGCCGCGATGAGCTCGGAAAAATCGCTGTGGGCAAGCAAGCGGATATCGCCATGTTCACCCTCGATGAGCTTCGCTTCTCTGGCGCGGGCGATCCGCTGGCGGCCTTGGTGTTGTGCGGTGCGCATCGCGCCGATGCCGTCATGATTAGAGGGCAGTGGACTGTTAAGGATGGCCAGCCAATCGGTATTGACGTGGCGCAGCTTCGGCGCGACCATGGTGAGGCAGCGAAACTATTCTTGGCAGGATTTTAATTGGGAAGAATATGAAGATGCATCCCGCCCATAGATATAGCGCAATGATAAAGTCGGAAGTTATCAATGCCGATACCTCCGGCTGGATTGCCGTGCTCCCCCTCGGCGCTACCGAACAGCACGGAACGCATTTGCCCGCCGACACTGACTGGATCATCGCCGACGGCATTGTGAACGCCACAATCGAAAAACTGCCGATCACCATGCCGGTGACTTTTCTGCCAACAGAAAAAATCGGTTACTCAATTGAGCATACCAACCGGCCCGGCGTTGAGACCTATAGCTTTGCAGAGGCTATCAACCGGTGGATTGGCATTGGCGAGGAACTGGCGAACCAAGGCATTCGCAAGCTGGTTTTGCTAAATGCCCATGGCGGCAATTCCC
The DNA here is from genome assembly GCA_031430295.1 of Phyllobacterium sp. Classification (GTDB taxonomy): domain Bacteria; phylum Pseudomonadota; class Alphaproteobacteria; order Rhizobiales; family Rhizobiaceae; genus JANMEX01. The sequence goes on along the minus strand of JANPBE010000689.1, from coordinate 535 downwards.
CACTGATGACAATTGTCGCCCATGAGCTACGCGCACGCAAAAATATGTTAGTCGTGACAACAAGTTGGACACGATTTGGCTATCCCGCTGGCATCGTTAGCGAGCAGGAAAAGGCCTTCGGTATTCATGGCGGCGAGGTTGAAACATCCGTGATGCTGGCGCTACGGCCTGATCTTGTGAACATGGCGGAAGCACGCGATTTTCCCTCGCTACAGTATGAACTGAACCGCACCAATAAACACCTGCGCGCTTACGGCCCGCATTCGTTCGGATGGATGGCCACAGACTTAAATCCCCACGGAGTCACTGGCCACGCCGGACAAGCCACCATCGCCCAAGGCAAAGCCCTCATCGACCACGCCGCAGCTGGTTTTGTCGAACTACTGCGCGATGTTGAAAAGTTTGATGTGACGAGATTTGATAAGGACTAGGATCGGTAAGACAAATCAATCTAAGGGGTTTGACTTACAAGACTACCCTTCGAAATCACAGTGAATTCAAAAACGCCACCAGCGCATCACGATCCGTTTTCGGA
>JANPBE010000688.1:0-2137 GCA_031430295.1 Phyllobacterium sp. | reverse complement strand
TTTGTCAAATCAACGTGTTGATGGCCGCCGCTTCCGCGTTCAGGGCATGGGCGAGGGTCAACCTGTTGCTTCCAATGCGACCTCAGCTGGCCGCGCACAAAATCGCCGTGTGGAAATTCAAATCACACCGCTACAATAATTACCACAATTCGAAGAAAACCGCCCGTTGCGAAACGGGCGGTTTTTTTATGGGTAATTAGGATTTGGTGGATGCAGCTATTGCGATTTTCGCAGCCAGCCGTGCGTTGTTTTCAACCAGTGCAATATTGGCCACAAGGCTGCGACCGTCAGTTAATTCCAACATTTTTGACAGCAACCACGGCGTCACCGCCTTGCCGCGCACGCCTGCTTTTTCCGCTGCCGTCAGCGCGGTGCTGATGAAAAAAGCCATTTCCTGAGCCGGAATTTCGGCATCCTTTGGGATTGGATTGCAAATGAGCATCCCGCCGACAATGCCCAATGTCTGGCGCGCAATCTGGAATCTGGCGATGTCTTCACCATTGTCCAAGCGCAGCGGTGCTTTCATACCAGACTTTCGCGACCAGAAGGCGGGTAGCTCATCCGCGCCATAGCAAACGACAGGAACGCCTTTGGTTTCAAGCACTTCGAAGGTTTTATCAAGATCAAGAATCGCCTTTGCGCCTGCGCACACCACGATGACAGGCGACAGCGCGAACTCTTCGAGGTCAGCGGAAATATCAAACGTTTCCTCGGCGCCTTTATGGACACCGCCAATGCCGCCGGTAGCGAACACTTTGATACCTGCCAGCGCCGCTGCCATCATGGTCGCGGCAACAGTCGTGCCGCCGGTTTTGCCCATGGCAACGGCAAATGCCAAATCAGCCCGCGAGAGCTTCATTGCGCCTTTGACCTGCGCCAAGGCGTGGGTTTCTTCTTCGGTAAGGCCAATTTTAAGCCGGCCGTCTATCACGGCGATGGTTGCCGGAATAGCACCTTCCTCGCGGATGATTGCTTCCACCCGCGCTGCCATTTCGGCATTGGCAGGGTAGGGCATTCCGTGCGTGATGATGGTGGATTCGAGCGCCACAACGGGCAATCCTGCGCGCAGGGCCTTGGCAATTTCGGGCAGAACTTGAGGGCTATTGGGCATGGTATCCATAAATGTTGACTAAGATGAATGCTTTGTACGCGCGCACTTTGTCATTTGTCTGGCATGGCTTGCCTTAATCCCGCAAGGTGGGCTGGCACATATTGATGCCAACCCACTGTTTAGATTGCTAAACTAGCTCGCCCATGGAGGCGGGACTGAAGTCTTGCAAGTCGCCAAACTTGCCATCCTTCACCTTCGATACCCAGAGCGGGTCGCTCAGTATGGCGCGGCCAACGGCAATCATGTCAAACTCATCACGCTCCATGCGATGAACCAACCTGTCTAAGTCGGTTGGTGAGGAGCTTTGACCACCAAAAGCCGCCATAAACTCGCCCGATAGGCCAACAGAACCCACAGAAATGGTCGGAGCACCGGTGACTTTCTTGACCCAACCGGCAAAGTTCAGTCCGTTTTCGCCATCAATTTCGGCGAACTCCGGCTCCCAGAAGCGGCGTTGCGAGCAGTGGAAAATATCAACACCCGCTTCCTGCAAGGGCAACAGCCACTCGCCCAGCGCAGCAGGATTTTCCGCCAGCTTCACTTTCAAGTCTTGCTGTTTCCATTGGCTAACGCGCAGGATAATCGGGAAATCCGGACCAACAGCTGCACGCATGGCGGCGATAACTTCCGCCGCAAAACGCGAGCGCTCTTTCAGTGTCGCGCCACCATAGTGGTCGATACGCTTGTTTGTGCCTGCCCAGAAGAACTGGTCGATGAGGTAGCCATGTGCGCCGTGAATTTCCAAAACGTCAAATCCAAGGCGCTTGGCATCCGCCGCCGCACGGGCATAAGCGGCAATGGTATCGGCAATATCCTCAAGACTCATCGGTGCGCCGTTCGGATCAGTGGGGGAATTGAAACCAGACGGGCTGTCAACAGGCCCGCTCGCCACCCAGCCGCTTTGGTTGCGTGCCGCGCCGACATGCCAAATTTGTGGTCCCATTTTGCCGCCTGCGGCATGAACTTCGTCAATCACATGCTGCCAGCCGTTGAGCGCTTGTTGCCCATGAAAAGTGGGGATGGCTT
>JANPBE010000687.1:0-7246 GCA_031430295.1 Phyllobacterium sp. | reverse complement strand
GTAGGAAGAAGTAGGCTATTTGATAGGCAACATTGTTGCGTCACGCGCTACACTGTATTACAACGAATACGCAATTGAGAGGTTAGATAATGGCCGCCGTTCCGTTTTCACTGCGCATAGATACCGAGTTGAAGGAACAGTTGGAGGCCGAAGCGCGGCTTGAAGACCGGTCGGCTGCCTATATTTTGCAGCAAGCAGCGCGAGAGTATATCGACCGGAAAAGCCAATTTAGAGACATGGTGCGCGGACTAGAACAAGAAGCAGATAAGGGGGTGTTTATCTCTTCTGCCGCGGTTCGCAAATGGATAGTCTCTCGGGGAACCAACGAACCGCTTCCGTTTCCAGAGTCTGATATTTTTCCAGAAAATTCCTAAATGTTGGAGGTTGTCTATCTCGATACGGCACAGCCAAGTCTGAATTGGTTTGTCCAATATTATGAAAACGTGTTTCCTGAGGGAGCAAAGAACGCGCTCAAACACTTCGATGCCATGGAGCAATTATTGTCTTCTAGGCCGTTGGCTGGCCGACGGATAGTTGGCACCAGATTCCGAATGATGCCTATCCCCCGCACACCTTTCTCAGTGATCTATTGTATTACCGACGCATATGTTGAGGTTGCGCGCATTCACGATAACCGAGCCGCCAACCATCCTGACTTTGCATAACTGGCAACGAGTTAATTCGTTGTGGCAGGCACAACGTAGCCATCAGCGAGCTTCGGTATCGCCTTCAAATAGGCAGCGACCGCGAGCCTGTCTTCATCAGACACATGCGACCAATTCGTGACGACATCAGCCATAGAACCGCCAACACTATCGAAATCCGGATTGAAACCATCCTTGAGCATCGAGGCGATTTGGTCCTCGCTCCACGCATCAATGCCACCCTCGCCGATCGTGATATTGGGGATAAAGCCCTTGCCCTCTGGGTTTGGCGCGCCAGACAGCCATTGGCTGAATTTGGGGCCGCCCAGCAAATTTCGTGGGGTGTGGCACTCGCCGCAATGGCCGGGGCCTTCCACTAAATACTGGCCGCGCTTCACTTGCGCTGAGGCGTCGGCGGCGAGCGTTACGACTGGCTCCTGTTTGAAAAACAGGAATTTCCAGCCGCCAAGAGAACGGCGGATATTGAACGGGAAGGGCAATTCGTGGTCCGGCTGTTTGCCTTTGACTGCTGGTAGCGTTTTCATAAAGGCGTAGAGGTCGCTGACATCGCCAAGCGTCATGCGGGCGTATGAGGAATAGGGGAACGAAGGGTAGTAATGCTCGCCTTTGGGCGAGACGCCGCGCTGGAGCGCGTTGGCAAAGCTGGCGAAATCCCATGCGCCGATACCGTCTTGCGCATCCATCGAAATATTGGGGACATGAAAATTCCCGAACGGCGATTTAAGCACCAGCCCGCCGACCAGCTTTAGACGCTCCGCGTCCTTTGACCCAACGCCGGCATGGCAAGCTGCGCAGCCGCCTTGCCAGAATAGCATTTCCCCGCGTGTCACATCACCGGCAGGCGCATCTGCGATGACTTGTGGATCAAGCGTCTTTGGAATGGTTATAAACCAAAAAACAAGCCCGCCAGCGATGGCTAAAAACAGCGCTGCGAGGGCGAGCTTGCGTATCATTGGCTATCAGCTCTTCTTCAGGCGATATGTGCCGTGGCACGCACCGCAATTTTTGGTGATGGTTTCGAACTGCGCTTGGAACGCTGGCAGATCAGCAGCCGGGGCGGCGACAGCGGCGGCTACATCGGCCTTAAATTTATCATCCGCCGCGATAAAACCGGGCAAATCTTCCCAGATTTTCGGGGCCGCGCCGGTATCACCCGTGTCTGATCCGGCTGGAAAGAGCGCGGCGACTTCGAACTTCATCGCGGCTTCATTTAAGGTCGCAAGACCGGCAGCCACGGCTGCGGCATCAAACGGGGCCTTTCCCTGTGCGATGGGGGCGAGGCCGCCAACGGCCTTGCCAAATGACTTCATGAGAGCCTGACGGTCTTCAATCGGGCCTGCAAGCGCGACCACCGATGTCAAAGCCAAAATTGATATGCCAAGGAATAGTTTTTTCATCACTGTCTCCAAGTTTAAGTGCGCAACTCCGCCGCGACAAGATTGCACTATACAGTGACGAATTATGTTCACAGTTTCGTGAAGCGAACAACTAAAACGTCGAACAGGCTGTCAACAAAAAGCCGCCAGTCGCGAACGAATGACGGCTTAAATAGTTACAATGCGGAAAACTTAGGCCGAAGCGGCTTCGTACATTTCCAAAACATAATCCCAGTTAATCAGGCTATCGACGAACGCTTCCAGATATTTCGGGCGGGCGTTGCGATAGTCGATGTAGTAGGAATGTTCCCACACATCGACGCCGAGAATTGGCGATGCGCCGTGAACCAATGGATTTTCGCCATTTGGTGTCTTGGAGATTTCAAGCTTGCCGTTTTTCACTGAAAGCCATGCCCAGCCGGAGCCGAACTGCGTTGTGCCAGCAGCAATCAAATCTGCCTTGAATTTGTCGTAGCCGCCTAGATCGCTATCAATGGCTTTTGCAAGTTTCGCTGGCAATTTGTTGCCGCCGCCGCCCTTTTTCATCCATTTCCAGAAATGGATGTGATTGTAATGCTGACCGGCATTGTTGAACAATGGAGCGTTCTTGCCGAATGATTGTTTGATTATGTCTTCGAGCGACAGGTTGTCCAAGCCTGCTTCTGCGGCCAGTTTGTTACCATTATCGACATAGGCATTGTGATGCTTGTCATGATGGAATTCGAGCGTTTCGCGCGACATAAATGGCGCTAAAGCGTCGTAATCATAGGTAAGTTCGGGAAGGGTAAAGGCCATGGGAGGCTCCTCAGCTTGGGTTGACGGATACAGGCGAACACGGCGCGAGGCCAAACCTCAACGGCATTCATAGTTGGTTATATAGACAGCATGAGTGCGCCGGGCAACGCGAACGCGCAAGGAATTTTAATTTTGTATTTTGGCAACAGCCGGAACGAATTCATCCCGCCGGCATTGTAATAGATGAAAAACGCAGCTTATGTGGAAGCAACGGCAGCAATGCGGGCAATTGCACGAGCGCTGCGGCAAATTTAATTTCGGGATACCGACGGAAATCTTATGTACGACAGCAAATTCACTTTTCAATTAAACAGACGACAATTGCTAAGTCGAGCGATTAGCGGCGGCGCTGTGCTGTCCACATTTGCCGGATGCACGACGATTGACTATCTTGCTCCCGCCGAGGCAGCACCCCTGCCCTATGTGCCACCTGCCCCGCCGCCTGTTGATGTTGCGCCAGTGAACATGCCGCCAGCTGAGATGTATGCGGCCATCACGGATGGTGAGTTTGACTTGCCAGCGATCCCTTACAAAAAGATAGATCCAAAATATTACCGCCAAGCGGTTCCAGACCCGACAGGCCAAGCGCCCGGAACGCTTGTCGTGGACACGGCCAACAGGTTCCTCTATTTGGTGATGCCGTTTGGCGATGCAATTCGTTACGGCGTGGCGATTGGTAAGGAAGGGTTTGCATGGTCAGGCAGCGCGAATATTGAACGGCGCGCCCAATGGCCTACATGGACGCCACCTGCCGAGATGATTGAACGCGATCCGAAACTTGCAAAATATTCTGCCGAAAATGGCGGTATGCCAGGCGGGTTGAAGAACCCATTGGGTGCGCGGGCGCTGTATATCTATCAAAATGGCGTGGACACGCTCTACAGGATACACGGCTCACCAGAATGGAAAAGCATCGGGAAGAAGGCATCATCAGGCTGTGTGCGCCTGATGAATCAAGACATTATTGACCTACATAAGCGTGTGCCGCCCAAAGCGCCTGTCGTCGTTCTCGACGAATTTTCACCGTTGCGTATAACGGCGTAAAAATTGCCCAACCATTGGTTGGGCAATTTCAATTCAGGCCTTTATCGTGACAAGCTTCCCAAAATACCGCGCACCAATGCTCGCCCAAGCGACGAAGCGACGGAGCGAGCGACGGACTTCATGGCGGCTTCTGTTACGGTTTGGCGATTAGAGGCGCGAGGCTTGGCTGTGGTCGATCCACCGCCGCCAAAATCCGGCAAATGCCAACCGCCGCCGGTGGAGGCTGGCGATTCGGCTGATGCTTGATCCGGTGCGCTGCGACCACTGATTTTCTTTTGCAGCATTTCAAACGCGGATTCGCGGTCAATCGTCTTGTCATATTGGCCCGCTAACGGGCTGTTGTTCATAACAGATTGGCGCTGCGCTGGCGTTATCGCACCTAGATGGCCAGCGGGCGGGCGCACCAGCGTGCGCTGGACCATAGACGGAATGCCTTTTTCCTCCAGCGTCGAGACCAGCGCCTCGCCCGTACCGAGCTTCATAATGGCGTCATAAGTATCAAAATCAGGGTTGGGGCGGAAGGTTTCAGCGGCGACTTTCACCGCCTTGGTTTCACGCGGGGAATAGGCGCGAAGCGCGTGTTGGAAGCGATTGCTAAGCTGAGCCAACACAGTTTCTGGAATATCCAGCGGGTTTTGCGTGATAAAGTAAACGCCGACGCCCTTGGAGCGAATGAGGCGCACTACCTGTTCTATGCGTTCCAGCAGCGCTTTTGGTGCTTCGTTGAAAAGCAAATGGGCTTCATCGAAAAAGAACACGAGCTTTGGCTTGGTGGGATCGCCGATTTCCGGCATGACTTCAAATAGTTCCGACAAGAGCCAGAGCAAGAACGTGCCGTAGAGGCGCGGGTTCATCATCAGCTTATCGGCAGCCAGAATGTTAATCGCGCCGCGTCCATCCGGTGTGGTGCGGATGATGTCAGAAATATTCAATGCCGGTTCGCCGAAGAATTTATCGCCGCCTTGATCCTCCAAAACAAGCAAGGAACGCTGAATGGAGCCGACGGATTCTTTGGAGACATTGCCGTAGCGCAATTGCAATTCTTTGGCGCGCTCGCCCACTTCGGTGAGCATGGCTTGCAGGTCTTTCAAATCCAAAAGCAACATGCCTTCTTCATCAGCCAAACGGAACGCGATGTTCAATACACCTTCTTGCGCATCGGAAAGGTTCATCAGTCGCGAGAGCAGAAGCGGCCCCATTTCAGACACGGTAGCGCGGATCGGGTGGCCCTGCTCGCCGTACAAATCCCAGAAAATGGCCGGGAATTCTTGGTTTTCGTATGGTTTCAGGCCGATTTGTTCGGCACGTTTGACCAGAAAATCAACCTGCTCGCCCATTGCCGCGACACCGGACAGATCGCCTTTAATATCGGCGGCAAACACCGGCACGCCTGCATTTGAAAACGCTTCGGCCAATATTTGCAGCGTAACGGTTTTGCCTGTGCCGGTTGCGCCGGTGATGAGGCCGTGCCGGTTGCCATATTTCAGGGCCAGATATTCGCCGCGCTGAATGCTGTCATCCGGTTTGCGGCTAGCGCCAATAAAAAGTTTTCCGTCTTCGAGCATTCGTTTTTCCAATTCAAATTAAAAGTCCCTGCCCGATATAATCAGCCGCGCGAAATAGGACAATGGCCAAGTTAACACATTAGCAGCTTGTATTTTTTAGAGAGATTGTGCATATGACGTAAACGTTAGAATTTTAGAGGCCCCCATGAACGAACTCGTGCAACGCATTATGACTAATATTGGCTTGGATCAGGCAAAGGCAGAGCGTTCTGTTGGCCTCATCCTTGGATTTTTGCAGGCCGAAGGCCCTGCTGGCAAAGTGGGCGAGCTCATCGCCGCTATGCCCGGCGCAGATAAAATGATGGCAGATGCTGCCTATAAGCCCGGTTTTATGGGCGGCGTTATGGGCCTTGGCACACAATTGATGGCCATGGGCATGGGCATGGGCGAAATTGGCGGCGTTGCCAAAGAAACCATCCGCTTTGCCCGCGAAAAGGCCGGCGACGGTCCGATTGACGAAGTTGTGGCTTCGATTCCTGGCCTTGGCCAGTTTATCTAAACTATCTCAAATAGTGATTTTATAGGGTGGCATTTGCCGCCCTATTTTTTTGACCCGTCTGAAACCTTTGTTGCATTGCCGCTTTGTCAACACCGTCCTACAAGGCTGGACTGATAAGTGAAAAAGCGGAGCGATAATGGACCCGGCCATCCTAACCCAAGCGGATTTTGCCCCGCAAAGCGAGGCTGGCTGGCGGGCGCTTGCCACCAAGGCTTTGAAGGGCGGCGATGTGGATTCGGCGCTCACTTCATTCACCGATGATGGTTTGAAGATTGCGCCAATTTCGCCGCGTAGGGCGGATGCTGTTCCGGTGTTTCAGAGGGAAAAAAACTGGGCGATTTGCCAGCGCGTAGACGACACCGATGTCCAACGCGCTTCGGCGCAAGCGGTAGATGATATTGTTGGCGGCGCAACTGGTTTGACGCTGGTGTTTGCAGGCGGAGCGAATGCTTTCGGGTATGGGTTACCGGCTTCAAATGAAGTGCTCGCCACCGTGCTCGATGTGCTGCCTTTAGAAAATTTGACTTTGCGAATTGACCCGCATCCGGCATCGCGAGCGACTGCCGACTGGCTAGTTGAGTATCTTCGTTCTCGCCGCACTGCCATGACCGGGTTAAAGCTTTCGCTGGGCATAGACCCGGCATCGAGTTTCGCCAACACCGGTCATAAGAATATGTCCATTGAGGCATTGGAGGCATCGTTGCCGCAGTCGCTATCAGGGCTATTTGCAGCGGGTGTTCCGGGCGTTTTGCTGGAGGCGGATGGCCGTGCCTATCACAATGCGGGTGCGAGCGAAGCGCAGGAGCTTGGTGCAATTTTGTCGGTTGCGGCGGCGCATTTGCGGATGTTTATCGAAGCGCGTCAGCCGCTTTCCTACGCGGCGGCCCATGTCGGCTTTGCTGTATCGGTCGATCAAGACCAATTCGTATCAACCGCCAAACTGCGAGCGCTGCGCTTGCTTTGGGCGCGGGTGCTGGAATTATGCGGTGTAAGCGACGCAAAGCCTGTGGCTATTCACGCGGAGACTTCAATGCGGATGATGACCACATTGGACGTCGAAACCAATATTTTGCGCAGCACGATTGCAGCATTTTCTGCCGTGGTAGGTGGCGCGGATTCATTGTCCATATTGCCCTACACTTTCACACACGGCTTGCCGGATGCCTTTGCACGACGTGTGGCACGTAACACTCAGCTTATTTTACGCGATGAGGCGCATGTGGGATTTGTCAGCGATACGTCGTCTGGGTCCGGAAGCATTGATGAATTGACAGCGCAAATCTGCGCTGCGGGGTGGGCGGA
>JANPBE010000686.1:0-1528 GCA_031430295.1 Phyllobacterium sp. | reverse complement strand
GCTGAAGAATATCTTCGCGTGGCTCAAGACCAAAGATTGCATCGGCGAGCACTACATTGCCAGCATCAGCACCGTCTAGGGTCGTAATCTTGATATCCATTATTCGGCCCCTTCAACAGCTGGTGCTTCAACGACCGGTGCCTCAACTTCGGCAACCGCAGACTTGCGGAAACCAGCTGGCTTAGGAGCATTGGCAGGAAGCGGATACTTCACAGCATCACGAACCAAAATCCACGCACCCTTTGAACCGGGCACAGCGCCCTTAACCAAGATCAAACCGCGATCGAGATCGGTAGAAAAAACTTCAAGGTTCTGAGTAGTCACGCGGGTATCACCCATATGACCGGCCATTTTCTTGCCCTTGAAAACCTTGCCTGGATCCTGACGCTGACCAGTCGAACCATGCGAGCGGTGAGTGACAGAGTTACCATGTGTTGCACGGTGGCCACCAAAGTTGTGACGCTTCATAACACCCTGGAAACCCTTACCGACTGACGTTCCCGTCACATCGATCTTCTGTCCCGCTACATAATGCTCGGCTGTGATTTCAGCACCAACATCGATCATATTATCGAGGCTGACACGAAACTCAGCGACCTTTGACTTGGCTTCTACCGAAGCCTTAGCAAAGTGGCCACGCTCGGCCTGAGTTACATTTTTGACCTTCGCAAGACCGACGCCGAGCTGAACGGCTGTATAGCCATTCTTCTCATCGGTCCGCTGAGCCACGACCTGGCAGTTCTCCATACGGAGTACTGTCACTGGTACATGTTCACCGGCATCTGTATAGACGCGGGTCATGCCCAGCTTTTGTGCAATTACACCTGAACGCATCGGTTCGTCCTTCCGTCCCGCCGGCTTTACAGCTTGATTTCGACATCAACACCAGCAGCGAGGTCGAGCTTCATCAGCGCGTCCACGGTTTGTGGTGTTGGGTCAACGATATCAAGCAGTCGCTTGTGCGTGCGCATTTCAAACTGCTCACGGCTCTTCTTATCAATGTGAGGAGACCGGTTTACAGTAAATTTTTCGATACGCGTCGGCAATGGCACAGGGCCACGCACGCTCGCGCCGGTACGCTTGGCTGTCGATACGATTTCTCGTGTCGATGCATCCAGGATCCGGTGATCAAACGCCTTAAGGCGAATGCGGATATTTTGACCGCTCATACTTCTTTTCCTTCATCGGCTGCGAGGAACTTACCTGCCGCCTTGAATTTCCAGTCTGACCTTGAAAGACGACATCCGCTTTTCTGGTTTCAAACTGACTGTTCTAATTAAGCTAAGATATTAGCCACGATACCGGCACCGACGGTGCGGCCACCTTCGCGGATAGCGAAGCGCAGCTTTTCTTCCATTGCAATCGGCACAATCAATGTGACTTCTGCTGAGATGTTATCGCCAGGCATAACCATTTCCGTGCCTTCTGGAAGCGTAACAATACCTGTCACGTCCGTCGTACGGAAGTAGAACTGTGGACGGTAGTTGGTGAAGAATGGCGTATGACGGCCACCTTCTTCTTTCGTCAA
>JANPBE010000685.1:0-6497 GCA_031430295.1 Phyllobacterium sp. | reverse complement strand
CATTTGGCAGTACCAGGCCAGACATTCCAGTATGGCGCGAACGGTCCTGAAGGCCTCATCAAGGGCAAGAAGGTATATGTCGTAACAGCCACCGCCGGTTCATACGGTGAAGGCTCAGCCGATCATCTTAAGCCTTGGTTGCTTGTTGCTCTTGGTTTCCTTGGCATGACTGATGTTGAAGTTATCACTGTTGATAAGCTGGCCTACGGCCCGGAAGCTGTTGCCGCGACCATGGGCGCAGCAAACGCCAAGATCGCTGAAATCGCCGCTTAATCAGCGACATATTTATAAAGCCGGACAGTTCGCTGTCCGGCTTTCGCTTTTGTAGATTCTGAGTAGGTTGAGCCAAAACGGTTCGAGAGATCAAAGTGATAAAACTGCCCGACGACGCCACCCGCCCCCATGCGCCGAAAATCGAGGGCGTCACAGACCAGCAGCGCCGCCATGGCCGCCGCCTATCGCAATTCCACGCCATGCACCTGCGCGAAATGTCCCGCGTCAACCACGCCATGGACCAAGTCTTTGCTGGCAATGGCAGTGCGGAAAGCCTCCTCACCACCATCACCTCCATGCAGATGGTCGCAAATATGCGCCAGTTCGGAAACCTCTGCGGCGCAACGTGCCAAATGCTAACCGGCCATCACTCCATTGAGGACCAATGGCTTTTCCCCGTGTTGAAGGGCTATAGCGCAGGCCTCGATAAAGTCGTGGCGCGATTGCAGTATGAGCACACATTTATTCACCAAATGATTATCCGGCTCGAAACCGCCGCCCGTGCACTCATTAAAGACAGCAGCGCCGAAAACGCCAAAACGCTCCGCGCTGAGTTTGCCGCGTTGGAAGGTTTTGTGAAGTCGCACTTCGGCTATGAGCAGGCCGAATTGGAAGAAGCGCTCGGCTTTTACAACATCGAAATCTAGCCACTACCGCGCATGATGTGCCAGCGAATTAGCATAATAGGCCACAAGCGCTTCCTCGCCCGGTGTGATGCGATAGAGCCCTTCGGCATCCTCGGTTACCATATCCCGCAGCACAAACATGCGCAGGCCCGCCGTCACGGCATAATCACGGTCGCTACGCGGCACATGAACGTGAACGCCCCGCTTGCCCAATTCGTCAATGAGATCATTCACCTCACCCTTGAGCCGCAGCAGATCCACGCCCTCGCCATGCGTTGAAACCAGCACCTGCGCCACCAGCGAGACCGGCATGGCCGGAACCGCCGCGCCAATTCGCGCCATCAGCTCGCCGCCAAGATATTCAATGAGTGCACTGCGCCCCTCCTCACCAAGATCAGAGAAGTGCGACACATGCCGCCCGTCAAACACCGACTTCAGCGACAACGGCTTGCCGAATGCCACACAGGCATAGCCAAACTTATGCCACCTACCAGCAATGCGAAGGCGCAAATTTTTGCCTATGAAAGCCAAACTTTTGGCAGCCTTGGTATAGAATGCTTGGCGTGGCGGTGGCCCGTTGATCTCGGCCACCAGCGAGCGGTCTTCCAGCACACGGTCATAATTCAAGCCCACAGGAATAAACACCACATCGCGGCCCGTCGGGTCAAAACCCTCCACCATGTAGGATATTAGCCCCAACTTCACCGGCCGCAGCTTGCCATCGCGCGAGAGCCCGCCTTCGGGAAACATAGCCTGCGTCACACCGGCCGCAGTTGCCATTTGCACATAGCGCGCCAGCACTTTGCGATAGAGCCCGTTGCGCGAATTGCGCCGGATAAAATATGCTCCCATCGAACGTATCAGCATTTGCAGCACAGGAATGCGCGCCCACTCGCCCACAGCATAGGAAAGTGTCGTGGCGCTAGAGGCCATATAGGTCACCAATATGTAATCCATGTTGGAGCGATGGTTCATAACGAACACTACCGTCGCATCGGTATCAATGGCGTGCATCAACGTCTCATCCGTAAACGCCAGCCGCACGCGATAGAGCGAGTTTGAAATCCACCGCGCGAACCGCATACCAATGTTGAAATAAGTATAGGCACTGAACGAGGGTACAATCTCGCGGGCATAGCGCTCGGCATCCGCCATCGCCACTTTCACCGGCATCCCCATTTCCTTGGCGTAGCTCTCAGCCTCAGCCACAATTGCCGGATCATGCGTCAGCCGGTCCACCAACACTTCGCGCTTTGTCATTTTGAACGGGCGGATCTTTAGGCGCAGTCTTGTATTCAGTTCGTCAATCGCGCGGTTGGCACGACTACGAAAAAACCAGCGCACGACGGGATTAAGCAGCCGGTCATAGAGTCCCGCAATCGCCAGCGCCGCACCAATCACCACTACCCATATTGGCAATGTCAGCATGTTTGCATCTCCGCCCTCGGGCGCAGTGTGCGAGCAATAGGTTAAGTTAGCAACCGTCAGCAGAACATAAAAAAACGCCCCGCAGTTTCCTGCAGGGCGTTCAATAAGCCTGGGCTTACTGACTTACATCTTTGATACTTCGATGGCAGTAGCTGCCTTCGTTGCATCATCAAAAGTTACCTTAACCTTGGCACCGGCAACGAGCGTGTCAACAGCTACGCCTTCAGCAACGACGTATGTCGATGCATCTTCGAGTGTTACAGTCTTGGTGGCTGCATCATAAGCCTTTACCACGCCTTCAACTTCGCCAGCGAAAGCGGCGGCAGCGAAAGCAACGGATGCGATGAGTGTAGCGATAATGGTTTTCATAAGGTAGCTCCTAATAGTCTTCATGCTTGTCCGGTCTCAAAACGCCGTCTTGGGAGGACGATGCCCGCCGGACGAGGAGGCTCTTAGCGCATGGTTTTTGCGCTTGGCAAGTCACGAAAAATAAAAATATTCAACAATAACAATGACATGATTTAGCCCCATTTGCCAACAACCACGAGATTCGCAAACAAAATTTATGGCCTTAATGGGGCAAATCGGTTGAATCGAAGTGTAAATTACGTGACTTGACTCTTTACCCGTCTTACCCGAAAACATCTTTCAGGTGTGCGCCTGCGCTGCTCTTTCGTATCTGGGAGGAACAGGGGGATGTGCGCGGCGCACCCGGCACTTTTCCACAGATTTATACACGCTTTGATTGCGCCTTCAGTGCAAGTAGGCCAGCTGCAACAATAAATGCCGCACCAATCAACGTCGCTAACTGTGGTATTTCGTGAAAAAACACGAAGGCAAACAGGGCAATCCAAATCAACCCGGTATATTCAAATGCAGCCGCAGTGTTGGCCGGAGCCATACGGTAGCCATTGACAAGCAGAACCGTGCCGACCGCCGCAATGGCCCCGCACGAAAACATTAGCAACGCATCAATTATCGTTGGCCACACCCAAGGCCGCACGAGAAATTTCATAGAAGGGTGAGGCGCATCCACAATGCCCATCTGTTGAAAGATCAACGGCACTAATAGCGCCATAATAAGAAACAGTGCGTTCTGCCACAGCGCATAAACTGGAGCGGAAATAGCATCGCCTTTCTTGCGTGCCATCAATTGCCCAAACGCATAGCTGGCCGCTGCAAACAGCGACAGCAGCGCCGCAGGTTCAAACAGACCTGAGCCGGGTCGCAGCATGATGACAACGCCAATCAGCCCGACAACAACCGCGGCCCACACTTTCCAATTGGAATGTTCACCAAGGTAAGGCCCGGCTAGCACCACAACAAACAATGGAACCGTGAAATAAAGCGAAACCGCATCCGCCAGGGGCAACGCGGGAAAAGCCAAATAGTAACAAGAATAGGCAATAAACAAAACGACGGAGCGACCCATCAGAAAGCCCACATTTTTCGTGAGCAACGCAAATCCAACAGTCCACCAAACCATCAGCGCCAAGAGAGGAACCGACACAAATGAGCGCAGCGCCAATGCCTCAGTTAGCGGATAGGTTCCGGATACAGATTTCAAAATTGTGTCTTGCGCCGTAAACACAAACACGCCCGCGCACATGCTAAATATGCCCAAGAGTGTGCGATCTGGTCTGGTCATGCTGTTGCCTATATAATTGATCGTAGGCAAGTTACCGATCATGCATGGGTCATGCTAGCCAGCACGCCGACAGCCGGTTGCGATAAAGCGACTGGCGTCTTTACATATCCATCATCATACCGGGTGCCATGCCCGACATGCCAAAGTAAAGCATCCAAGCCGCCATCGCGGCCATACCAAGATTTTCAACAATGGTCACAGTCGACATCGGCAATTGAAAGACAGTGCCTAGACAAGCGCACTGTATCGTTTCCTTACGTCCAACGGATTGAATAACACCGATTGCACCAATCAGGCTGGTGATCAAAGCAATCCACGTCACCAAAGTCATCTGGAAATAAAACAGAAATCCAAAGCCCAACGCTAACTCCACAAACGGGTAAACATACCCCCAAAGCGGGACACGCTTGGCAACAATATCATAACGGGAAAACGAGCGCGCGAACGCCGGAACATCCAAAAGTTTGAATGCGCCGAATGCTATATAGAAGGCCGCCATAAAGCCCATCATCCAATTGGCTGACGCCAATGCTACCACTGCGCAAAGTGCGATAATCAAAAACAGCGGGTAGTAGGTTTTGAACCAAGTCAAGTAATCGCTAGCCAAGTGACCCGTGGCTGGCTCTGCCGCCAGCTCACTGAGCCGATAGTGACCAACAGCGCCGAGCGCCGCATTGAGATTGGCGAGAGGAATATTCTTGGGCACGTTTGCGCGCGCAGGATTAAGAGTTACGCTTATCTGCGGCGCAATCACCTGCAACGCCTTTTCAACTTTGGCAGCACAGCCAGCGCAAGTCATTCCCGATACTACAAATGTGTTCATGAATTTTTCGTAGCCAAAATTTTTGGCGGTGGCCAGATAGGCAACCGCAAATAAAAGGTCATTGCGTTCAATTTAATGTCATTCGATGTCCGGGTGCCTCGCGCATCATCCACGTATGCATTCCGCACGATCTACGTACGCATTCTGGGCGCTTGGCGACCGCATTCTGGGCGCTAGGCGACCGCATTCCGATCACTTCATGGTCGCCTTATCACCTGCATAAGACAGCGCCATGGGGCTCTCGGCAAGGATGGTCGCTTGAGCGTTTACGTCCGCCAAAGTCACCTTTTCCATGTTACTCAAAAACAGTTTCATGTCGTCCAAATCAAAGCCGGAACTCGCCAGTCCACCCATCAATTGCGCGGTTCCGGGTGCCGTATCAAAAGCCGCTTGAAAGCGCGATTTAGCTGACACCAACGCTGTCTTAAACTCCGCCTCCGTGACCGGTTTTGTTGCCAATTCTGTAACAATTCGCCGGATTTCCGCAATGGATTCAGTGGTATGGGCGGCCTCTACTGTCGTGCCAATAGTCAGGATTGTATTGTCGCGATTCTTATCGCCGCTCTTGCCCGCGCCAATGCCGTATGACCACCCTTTTTCCTCGCGCAATACCTTGCTCAGGCGGCTGCTAAGGTCGCCGCCTAGCACATTCACCACGATATCAAAGGCCGCCGATTCAACCGTACCGGAGTGCGGCGCTGGCAGCATCGCCAAAATGGTAGCCTGCGTTGTGCCAGCAACTTGGCTGGACAATGTCATGTCCTTAATCGAAGGTTTCGCTGAATTTTCAAAGGCTTGCGCCGCACCAGAACTCGTCCATCCAACAAATGCCTTATCAAGTTTAGCTGCAATATCCGCAATGGCCATGTTGGAAGCAGCAAAAATTGTCACTGACTTCGGGTCCATCCGTTTCAAAAAAAGCGCCTTGGTTTGCTCAATCGTGAAGCCCTTAATAGCCGCCTCATCCAGTTCCCGTACTTCCAGCGCTCCTTCGGGATACGTCGCTTTGCCAAGGCTCAACCCGGCATAATAATCCGGAGATTCCTTCTGCGCTTTAAGCCCCGACAACTGGCCATCTATTGTGGATTTCCACTCCTTATCATCGAAGCGCGGCTGTAAAATCGAAAGCGCCAAATACCCCACCATGTCATCGAAATTCTTCAGCGGCGCCGATGCATAAATGCTCGAAGTGTAGGCGCGAGCGCCTCCACCTAACGAGATATTCTTGTCGCGCAGCTTCTGGTCAAACTCAATCAACGGCATGTCGCCCGCCCCGCGCCCGCCAACGTCCATGGCAAGCCCGGCAAGGCCGACCGGCGCATCAATCGCGCCACCCTTTATAGACATCACCAGCGCCGCATTCACGGAATCGCCAACCTGATAACTCATCAAAGTAGCCCCATTGGCCAGCTCCATTGTCTCGAGCGCCGGGAAAATTGTAGCCGCTGAAACCCCTGCCTTCAGGTCAGGCATCACCACCTCTGGGCGCGCCGCAATCTGCGGTGTCGGGCTGCTGCCAGTCGAATTTGCCAAGGTTGGCGGATAGTCAGTATTGCGCGGACCAGGCGTAACAGTGACGACGATCGCGGTGTCTTTTTTAAATGATTGCAATAGCTTAGTGAGATCACCAGTAGTGAAAGTTTTGGCCTCCTCCACCTCATTACGCCACGTATTGGCATCCCCCGTCACACTAATTGCA
>JANPBE010000684.1:0-4863 GCA_031430295.1 Phyllobacterium sp. | reverse complement strand
CAACATCCCACGCACGGCCATCGTGAAACTTAAAGCACACGCGCCACGGACCATTGATTGACATCGCCCATTGTCCGTTACGATCCCCAGAAAGCTTGTGAAGGCCAACTGATTTGAGTGGACTTATATCCGTTGGTGATGCTGCGGCATTGAGTGTTGCTAACAGTTCCATTGCCCAGTCTTCGTCTAAGCCAGAAAACTTACATTTTCCATCTTCAGCAAACTTACGCGTGGTGTTATTTGCCCAAGACTTTATCATCGTTATGCGTACTACGTTGAATGTAGTATGTCAATTACTAGACAGGCCGTAAGCTCACCCAAATTCCCCCGCCAACCAGTCCGAGAAAAATCAACAGCCCGACCATATTGTTCGACTTGAATAATTTCAAACACTGGTCGGGATTATCAATATCCAGCACCTGCGTTTGACGCCACATGTGGGAGCCTGCGGCGAGAAGTCCCGCCAGTGCTGGCATCGGCACTTGAGCGGTAGCAAAGCTGCCGGCCATGAAGCACAAAGCGAGACCGTATAGCACCATAATGGCCTGTTTGGTGCGGCTTCCGAACAGGCGGGCGGTGGAGCGCACGCCTACCAGCGCGTCGTCTTCTTTGTCTTGGTGAGCGTATATAGTGTCGTAGCCGATGACCCAAAATATTGTGCCGATATAGAGCAAGATAGCGGGCAATCCAACTTCGCCTTTCACGGCGGCCCAGCCCATCAACGCGCCCCATGAAAAGGCCAAACCCAGAACCGCCTGCGGCCATGAGGTGATGCGCTTCATGAAGGGATAGATCGCGACGATGGCAAGCGATGATATGCCGAGCAGAATCGCAAAGCGGTTGAACGTCAGCAGCACGGCGAGGCCGACGAGCGCTTGCAGACCTAGAAATATAAACGCTTGTTTGCGCGAAACTTGCCCCGATGGCAGTGGCCGCGAGCGGGTGCGCTCGACCTGTGCGTCGATGTTTTTGTCGATGAGATCGTTCCACGTGCAACCCGCGCCGCGCATGGCGATGGCACCGATGGTGAAGAGGACGATGACCTTTAGCGAGGGTAAAACTTCGAGCAGTGGAGCCCCTGTTTTTGCGCCCGCACTAGCAACTAGGGCGGCGGACCAGAGGCAGGGCCACAGCAATAATTGCCAGCCAATCGGTCTGTCCCAACGCGCCAGCTGTGCGTAGGGCCAAAACTTCGCAGGCAGCAATTTATACACCCAGTGGCCGGAAGGCGCGTCTTTAACGCGGCCTTGGGCGGCGTTTGATTGAATCTTTTCCATGAAGCAACGGATATAGGTTGATAGCCGCCCGTCAAGCCTTGACCAATGGTTCTTGTGTTTCTATCGGGTGGCTAGGATCGAAGAAATTATACGTGAATGGTTTTCTAGGCGTAAAAGATGGTGCGCTGCCTTCTCCCCGATACTCCATCGGGGAGAAGATGCCGACAGGCAGATGAGGGGCGGTCGTCCTGCAAAGTTGCTGT
Organism: Phyllobacterium sp.; assembly: GCA_031430295.1. GTDB lineage: Bacteria > Pseudomonadota > Alphaproteobacteria > Rhizobiales > Rhizobiaceae > JANMEX01. The sequence goes on along the minus strand of JANPBE010000684.1, from coordinate 3,383 downwards.
TCTGTCGCCCCTCATCCGGCGCTTCGCGCCACCTTCTCCCCGAAAGAGTATCGGGGAGAAGAGGGAGCCATGTCGTAGTGAAGTTCGTGATCGTGTGTCGAAGTTGGATTTGAGGAGAGCGGCAATGAACATTTTATTGATCGGTTCCGGTGGCCGCGAACATGCGTTGGCTTGGAAACTGTCGCAATCATCATTGCTGGAAAATATCTATGCCGCTCCGGGCAATCCGGGCGTTGCGGAACATGCGCAGTTGGTGGGGCTTGATATTAACGACCACGCCGCCGTGGTGGAATTTTGCCATGAGATGAAGATCGCCCTGGTCGTTGTAGGTCCGGAAGCGCCGCTGGTGGACGGGCTGGCGGATGCTCTGATTGCTGGTGGTATTAAGGTTTTCGGGCCGACGGCGGATGCCGCGCGGCTTGAAGGTTCCAAGGGCTTCACGAAGGATTTATGCGCGACATATGATATTCCGACTGCCGCCTATGGTCGCTTTAACAATGCGCCAAAGGCTAAGGCCTATGTGCGCCAAGTCGGCGCGCCGATTGTGATTAAGGCGGATGGCATTGCGGCGGGCAAGGGCGTTGTAGTTGCCATGACGCTGAAGGAAGCGCTGGATGCGGTGGACGCGTGTTTTGAAGGCGCATTTGGCGCGGCGGGCGCGGAAGTTGTGGTGGAAGAGTTTATGACGGGCGAAGAGGCGTCGTTCTTTTGCCTGTGCGATGGCAAAAATGCGCTGCTCTTCGGCACGGCGCAAGATCACAAGCGCGCCGGAGATGGTGATACCGGACCCAACACTGGCGGCATGGGCGCTTACTCGCCAGCGTCCATCGTGACACCGGAAATCAGTGACATTGTGATGCGCACCATCATTGAGCCGACCATGCGAGGCATGGCGGAAATGGGCTGTCCGTTTACAGGCGTGCTGTATGCTGGCTTGATGCTGACGCCGCAGGGGCCGAAGCTGATTGAATATAACACGCGTTTTGGCGATCCTGAATGTCAGGTGCTGATGATGCGCTTGACCGATGATTTGCTGCCGATTTTGCTGGCGGCGGCGGATGGCCAGCTTGGCCACATGTCGGTGCGCTGGTCGAAAGATGTGGCGCTGACAATTGTGATGGCGGCGGAAGGCTATCCAGATGCGCCAAAAAAAGGCTCAATCATTCGCGGCATTGGCGCAGCCAATTTGCACGCCGATTGCCATGTGTTCCACGCGGGCACAGTGCGCCAAGGCGCTGAGATAATTGCCAACGGTGGGCGGGTTTTGAACATTACGGCAACGGGAAAAACCGTGCGCGAGGCGCAAGAAAAAGCTTATGCCGCACTAGATGAGATCGACTGGCCTGAAGGCTTTTGCCGCACAGATATCGGCTGGAGAGAGATCGAGCGGGAAGAAGCCTAATCCCTAGTTGTTCTGCCATGTGACTCAAAGCCGATTGAGGCCGTCATAATCGGGTCCACACTATTGTGGTTGATAGAGTGAGATTGGGGCAGCGTTGGGGCATAGGCAAGGGCGATGTTTTGCGCACTTGTGCTGAAACCAGCAAGGTCTGGAAGCGCAGACTTAAACAGCGCTATCAGCGTTTCGGAAAATTGCGGGCTGGAATGCAAGTCTTTAGTCGGAACCAAGCCATCCAACGGCCATGCCTTTTGCAACTCCTTAACGCTCATATCTGCAACATTTACATCAATATCATTATCGGTTCCGGCCACGCGATAAGGGCATGATTTGATGCCACAGTTGACTTGGCTGGAAAACTGCCAGAGTGAATATTTATCCCAATTGCCCATGCTAAAATGTTCGTCGATTGCAGGCTTATAGCGCGCATACCAAAGGTGCAGACGCGACAGCAACGGGTATTCGTTGCGCTGTTCGGCGATAAGTTTCGCAGTCGAGCCGTTGACGTACAGCACTGGATAACGACCAAGGCGGCGGAAGATGTGATAGGAAAATTCCTCCGCATCTTTCAACGAGATATAATTGCCAGAGCCGACTTCTTCGATATCGATGGCCATAAGTTCGTCCGGCTGCGGGTCGGCGAAGTCAATAAAGTGGTTGGCTTGATCGATAGGGTTGCCGGGGCGGCCAAGGTGATAAGCGCCCCATTTCATGCCGAGTGCTTTCGCCAAGGCACGGCGGGTGCGGTATAATTCCTTGGAGACGGCGTAAACTTTCCAATTTTTTTTGCAAAGTTCTAACTCTGTCGGATTGGTAGCTGTCTTACAGTCATAAATCGGCGGCAGCCCGTCCGAGCCCTTGTGAATAAAGCCAGCAATGCGCTTGTCTTTTGATATTTCCGTGAGATCAATAACGTTGCGCTCGTAGGCATCCAGCACTAAGGCGCGGTGCTTTGCTGCCCATGGACGATAGAAAGCTGTTTCAGCAGACGCTATTGTGGGTGTTACAAACGCCGACGCAACAAGCAGAGCAGACAATGCTATCTTCATAGACAGAACACGGACCATTACTTATGCCTTTTACTACTAAGGCCCCATAGTCCGCCGATATGGTTAACGCCCAGTAAAGTGTAATTTTAGGGCGTCAGAGCTAAGTAATTATTTGACGTTAACGTCAAAATTAGATAACTTTAAATCTGAAGTTCTGGAGGAAGTTTCATGTACAAGGCCCCCGTCGCCGATATTGCCCACACACTGCTCCACGTCACCGGAATGGGTGCGGATTTGGAAGCTGGAACGTTTGGCGATTTGTCTGCTGAATTGCTAGAGGCGGTGCTGGAAGAGGCAGGCAGGCTAGCGGGCGATGACATCGAGCCAATGGCGGTGGCCGCAGAAAAAGTTGGCGCGGTTTTCTCTAATGGAAAGGTCACGACCCCTTCCGGCTGGAAACAAGCCTATGGCCAATTTGTTGAAGGCGGCTGGAATTCAGTATCCTCACCGGAGGAGTTTGGAGGGCAGGGCCTGCCACAATCTGTCTCGATGGCAGCGTTGGAAATCTGGAACTCTTGCTCGATTGCCTTCGGCCTGTGCCCGACGCTGACGATGGGTGCGGTGGAAGCGTTGCACGTGCACGCTACACAAGAGCTAAAGCAGCGTTATTTGCCAAAGATGATTTCCGGCGAATGGACCGGAACAATGAATTTGACCGAGCCACAGGCGGGTTCTGATGTTGGTGCGCTGCGCTCCCGCGCTGAGCGGAATGCTGATGGCAGTTACCGCATATTCGGCCAGAAGATTTACATCACCTTCGGCGAGCATGATCTGACTGACAATATCATTCATCTGGTTTTGGCGCGCATTAGCGATGCGCCCCAAGGCACGAAGGGCATTTCACTTTTTGTAGTGCCAAAGTTTTTGGTCAATGAAGACGGCTCGCTGGGCAAACGCAACGATGCGTTTTGCGCATCTATAGAGCATAAAATGGG